>JASLDA010000097.1 GCA_030151745.1 Chitinophagaceae bacterium
AGCTCCTGCGCCTGCGCAAGGCTGCCGCAGCACAAGAGTGCCGCGATGATGATCAGTCGCTTCATCCGGCTGAATTAAAGCGTGACGTGATAAACGCGGGAGCCGCCTCCATTGCTTTTGCAGCATGCCGCCATCCGGCCGGTCTTCACGCAGGGCATTTCCGTGCGGGCGGCATATTTCCTGAATTCGGCATCGGGGACGAAGTCCTTGTCGACGATACGGAAGGTTTTCTCCCCCGAGATCGTCTGCGAAGGCACATCCAGGAAATGGTAGGTGCTGCCGCCGTAAGGCATATGAAAGTCGTTGCCGATGGCCGTTGGGGGAAAATTGGCGGTTACGCTCAGCCCCGCTACTGAGAAGCCGGCTCCCTGGACGGCCTTCTTCAGCTCGTCGAGTACGACGGGCGTATTCGGCCGGAAAGTGATTTTGTAGGTCGAGCCTTCAATGTCGGCGTCTATGCTTTGGACGGCCGGAACCTTGCCCAGGGCCTTGAAAATAGCCTTGGAGCACATGCTGCAGGTGAGCCCGGAGGCGGTCAGGGTGGCGCTTTTAATCTGCGCGAAAGAGGATACGGAGATAAGAAGGGCGATGATGAGCCCGGATATGCTTTTCATGATTGTTGCTTTGATGAATGAGGAAACGGCCATACCGCAGCGCGCAGCATGGCATGGGGGCATCAAAGCAATCATATGCGGATACAGCGGAGGCGCAGGAAGCGGGGCGGACCGCTCCCGTCGGGCGGGCCGTGGGCCGGTGCCGCGGGAAACGGCACGCCGGCGGGAAGGTATTCGGGAACCGCGGGAATTGCCGGAGCTTCGGGAAGCAGCGCTGTAAAGTCCGGGGCGTTAAAATGAAGCTCCGCAACGGTATTGTGATCGGCGGCGGATTTTACCGTCTTGAACTGGTCCTTGCAGCAGCCGTTGTCGCCGGATTTCTTCTCCATGCCGCAGCGTCCGCAGCGATGAGATCCGGAAGCGTCCGCCGGGTGAGCCAGCTCGGTGCCGACATGCTCGCCCATGCAATAGTGCTGGCGCAGGGTAAATCCTGCACCGGCTATCAGGTAGAGCATCGCGAGCAATGCGGTGAATACGCGCTTCATCCGGAAAACAAAATTATAAGGTTCCGGCAAAGGGTTCTTATAAGAATCTGCAATTCTTTTACAGGATACGGGGCCGCGACCGGCTGTTAAAACATCCGGAAAGGCCATGGCGGCTTAAACCTCGGGGTCCGGTTTTATTCAAAGGGGAAATACCGTTAACACGAAAACCGATCGATTATGAACACGCTATGCAAAGGGCTGTTAGCCCTGTCGATCTTTGGGCTGAGCGCGACAGCCGCCGAAGCTCAGATTTACGTACATGTCCGACCTGTCAGACCCCGGGTCGTTGTGACGCGCCCGGTAGCGCCCTCGCCTCGTCATGTATGGGTAGACGAAGACTGGGTGCCGGCCGGCCGGGCTTACCGCTGGCATGGAGGCTACTGGGCCGAACCGCCGAGGCCGGCCGCCGTATGGGTGCCCGGTCACTGGCGCCATACCCGCCGCGGAGACTATTGGATTGCCGGCCATTGGCGTTAAGCGGAATCAGGGACCTGATTGCAGATCAGGAAGGCTGTCCCGGGGACGGCCTTTTAAGGCTCAATGGCATTTGAAATGCTCGAACGGCTCGTGGCAGCTATTGCACTGGTACATGCTCTTGCAGGATGTTGCGCCGTAATTGCTGACCAGGCGCACATCGGTCGAATCGCATCTGGGGCAGCTGATGCCGCTTTCTTCCTCGAACAAGGCCAGCGGCCGGCCGGACATACGGGCCGGCGGGGCGATGCCATAGGCCCGGAGCTTTTGCCGGCCTTCCTCGCTCATCCAGTCCGTGGTCCAGGCAGGCTGCAGCTGCAGCTCGATGCGCACATGGCTGAAGCCGCGGCCTGCCAGCGCCAGCCGGATATTCATCCCGATCACGTCCATCGCCGGGCAGCCGCTGTAAGTGGGTGTGATGGTGATGACGGCTTCGCCAGATTCTGTAACGGCCACATCGCGAACGATCCCCAGGTCCAGGACGGAGAGTACGGGCACTTCCGGATCTTTCACATCCGTCAGCCATTTCCAGATGCTTGCCGCATCGGGAACGGATTGAGATTTCTGAGTGGACTGCGTCATAACCGATACTCCCCGACGGCGGCCGGACCTGAGCTCAGGGCCAGCGCATTTGCGCCAGCACTGTGTCCGGCACCGTATTCTCCAAAATTACGTAAGGCTTGTCGTTCAGCCTGAAATACCGCGCCGGCAGGGATGCCTGGGGGTAGGCATAGCCATCCATCAGCACAAGGTCCTTTTCCTGGTAAGGCTCTTTAAAATCCTTGATGTCCCAGACCAGGAACAGCGTTTTTGCCTTCTCCGGCCCGTCCAGCGCGCTCAGGAACAGGGTCTCGTTACCGGCGCTCCAGAACGAGCCCTTCCAGATGCCCTCGGGAGCCCAGACCCGGCCGGCAACCGCCTTCTTAAGGCCCAGCCTGTCCATCAGCCGCAGGTAGCTCAGCTCCCATTTCTGCCGGTACGCCAGCCATTCGGACCCGGTGTTGATCTTGGCCAGGGAAATGGTGAAGATGGCCGCCATGCATACCGCGATGATCCGCTGATCCAGCTTCAGCCGCATAAGGGCGTCCGTAAAGGCCAGGACCAGGAACAGGATCGCCGGTTGCATGTAATGCTCGTGGTAATGATCGTAGATATGCATCCCGTTCAGGTCTTCATACACGATAATCACGAGCACGTACAGGATGCCGACGGAAAAAATGGTGGTCGCCAGCAGCCGCCAGTTGCGCTGCCGGATCAGGAGGCCGATCGTAAGCAGGAGCAGAGCAGGCACCAGAAAGGCGTCCTTGCCGATGTAGCGGTAGAACGAGAGGGAGAGCCCGCCGCCGAAATAGTTCAGGCCGAAGGGCCGGATGATTTCCCAGCTCAGGCCCTTGTTGGCTTCGTAGGGGGAGACAAACCAGGCATGCTTGACCAGGTAGGACGCCGCGATGCAGGAGAGGATCAGGGCCAGCGTCTGCCAGGACTGCTTTCTGCAAATAACGCGGAACAGCAGCCAGCAGCCCAGGACGGGGACGGCCATCGGATGGGAGAAAAGGACGGTCGGAACCAGCAGCAGGGTGGCTATCCCGAAGCTGAGTCTTCTCCGTGCCGGAGCTTCGAGATAGTGGTCGTAAATGCCGTTGTACAGCAGCAGCAGTCCCAGGCCCATCTGGAGCTCGCTGCAGGTATAGTAGAACAGCAGGGCGTTCATCAGCGTGAACTGCAGCAGGATGGCCAGGGCCGTTCCCGGTTGCCGCAGCCAATGCAGGGCCAGCAGCATCATGAGCACCGGAGCCAGCGTATAGGCAAGCGAGTACGTGATCCCGATGGCCTGCAGAGGAGCCTGGAGCTTGATCAGCAGGGCCGGCAGCCATTGGTTGACGAAGGACACATACCGGTTGTGCGCGAACTCGAACCCGTTGTTGCGGGTCATGTTCACGATATAGTTCGGCGTGTCCGAAAAGCCGGAGCGGAGCTTCCAGTAGTACAGGCTCAGCGCCAGCAGGACTGCCGCGGCGGCGTACAGGCAAAGCTTCAGCCAGGGGCCGGCCGGGCGGCCCGGAGCCCGCAGGAGCTCATCTGCCGGAGGCCTTACCATTCCATTCCGGGATAGGTCCGCTGCATGTACTGCATCTCGGCGAGGATATAGCCCAGGTGCTCGGAGTGCGTGCCTTGCTTGCCGCCGCGCTGCATCCAGCTTACGTGCGGGGTCATGATACCGGCTTCCCCGAAGATGCGCGCGATATGCGCCTCCCAATCGGGACGGATCGCTTCGAGGTCTACGCCGTAGCCGCCGCGGGCGGCGGCGGTATCGGCTTCGGAAGGCTGGAAGAGCTCGCCGGTATAGGCCCAGCGGTCGTTGACGGCCTGCTGCATGCGTGCCGCGCTCTCCTCGGTGCCGTCGCCCAGGCGGATGATCCATTCGGAGCTCCACTTGAGGTGGTAGGTCACTTCCTTCAGGGATTTTCCCGCGACGGCCGCCAGCGCGGGATCATTGCTGCTGCGGAGCGCCGAGTAGAAGTAATAGTTGAACGTGTCGATGAAAAAGCAGCGGGCCATGGTGTACGCCCAGTCTTCGTTCGGCTGCTCGGCCAGCAGGACATTGCGGAAATCCCAGGCATCGCGCAGAAAGGCCAGGTCGTCTTCGGCAATACCCGCAGCGCCGGCGGTCATACGGCGGGCGTCCAGGGCGGGCGAGGTGAACATCGTCTCCTGCACGTCGGCGGGAAGCGCATTGAACTGCTCCGCGGCGTGCTGGTACAGGCTCCGCGTAGCGCCGATATGGTCCAGCGAGGTATTGGTCAGTGCGATATCCTGCTCCAGGATAGGGCCGTGGCCGCACCATTCGCCTAAGCGCTGCGCGTGAATCAGGATCGTATCGGCGAGCTGGAGCACGTAGTTCAGCCGGAGCGTTGACTCGTTAACTTCCTGACTCCTTGACTCGGCGTTATTCAGCATGCTCGTGTTCTCCGGTATGTTCATTTATATCGTGTCGTCTGAAAGGTGATCGAACAACTCATCTTGATCGGGATCGTTTCCTTCAATTTTATACGGCATCTCAGACGCTTTTACCGTATCGGGTATTTCCCTCCAGGGTGCAAATGTATTTTGGATTGAATGAAGCGGAGGTCGCATTGATGTTACCCCGGCCAGATCCTATTCTTTCGTTAGTGCTGCCTGTTATTCCCGTAAGTCTTTTCCCCGAAGGAAACCCATTGATGTATTCCACAAGCAGAGGCCCGAATTGCGGCCGGATCGACGAGCCAACCGATCAACAGGTGAACGAATTACATGTGTCCTACTTCCTCGGGGATCTCGTAAAAAGTCGGATGCCTGTAGACCTTATCGTTTGCCGGCTCGAAGAATTCGCCCTGCTCTTCGGGATTGGAGGCATGAACGTGCCTGCTTTCAACCACCCAGATGGAGATGCCCTCGTTGCGGCGGGTATAGACGTCGCGTGCATTTTCGATGGCCATCTGCGCGTCTGCCGCATGGAGCGAGCCCGCGTGCTTGTGATCGAGGCCGGCCTTGGAGCGGATGAAGACTTCCCACAAAGGCCACTCATGGCTGGTGTCGCCGGCTTGCACCTGGGCCGCCGCGCCGCCTGTGGATTCCTTATCGCCGTAGTCGCCGTAGCGGTTGAACTGGTAGCGTATCATGTACTAAGTTGATTGCGTGATTGTAAGAATTCGTTGCGGGGCTTCAGACTCCGGGCGGCTCCATTCAGGCCCGGGTATAGGATGCTCGCAGCTAACCGCCGGATACGGACGATGACCCGGGAGCGGATTTGCATAGGATGGCTTACGCCGCCTTGGTCTTGGCCTCTTCCTGGCGTGCCGCGCGCTTCTTCGCATGCGCGAGCGCAGCGTCGCGGACCCACTGGCCTTCTTCCCAGGCCTTGCGGCGGGTTTCGAGGCGTTCCTTGTTGCAGGGGCCGTTGCCGGAGATGACCGCGTAGAATTCGTCCCAGTTGATCTTGCCGAAGTCGTAATGCCCCCGCTCCTCGTTCCACTTCAGGTCGGGATCGGGAATGCTGAGTCCCAGGATGCGGGCCTGCTCCACGGTCACGTCCACCATTTTCTGGCGGAGCTCGTCATTGGTGAAGCGCTTGATCCGCCAGCGCATGCTCTTGGCCGTGTTCGGCGAGTTGTCGTCTGTAGGGCCGAACATCATCAGGGCCGGCCACCACCAGCGGTTGAGGGCGTCCTGAGCCATTTTCTTCTGCACCGGGCTACCCTTTGCGAGCTGCATCATCACCTCGTAGCCCTGGCGCTGGTGGAAGCTCTCTTCCTTGCACACCCGCACCATGGCGCGGGCATAGGGACCGTAAGAAGTCCGGCAGAGCGGCACCTGGTTCATGATCGCCGCTCCGTCCACGAGCCAGCCGATGGCGCCCATATCCGCCCAGGTAAGGGTGGGGTAGTTGAAGATGGAGGAATATTTAGCCTTGCCCGTGTGCAGCTGCTCGTACATCTGGTCGCGGGTGATGCCGAGGGTTTCGGCGGCGCTGTAGAGGTAGAGGCCGTGGCCGGCTTCGTCCTGGACCTTGGCGAGGAGCACGGCCTTACGACGCAGCGAAGGGGCGCGGGTGATCCAGTTGCCTTCCGGCAGCATGCCTACGATCTCGCTGTGCGCATGCTGGGAAATCTGGCGGATAAGCGTCTTGCGGTAGTCATCCGGCATCCAGTCGCGGGGCTCGATGCTGATATCATTGTCGATCTTGTGATCAAACTGCTGCTGGAAATCGATAGTAGACATATGCGTTCACATATTGCTTCGCTCTGCGGTATGCTGCGAAGCAACATGAGGCAGGGAGCTGATATTCGCAAAAATACGCACAAACAGCGCCCTTTCGGGTTAAGCGATCGCCAAACCCGCTTCGGGATTTAAGATTGCAGATTGTAGATGCAGATTGACCGGTGCTGCGCGCAGCGCTAATTAGGGAAGTGACAGTGTGAATTTGCGCCGCCTTCCCTCATGTCACCCCGAGCGCAGTCGAAGGGCGACATGAGGGAAGGCGGCGCTTCCGGGCTTTTCATGTCGTGGTTCGACTCCGGTTCGCCCGAACCTGCGCTCACCACGACATGAAAAGTGGGCCGTTACGACACGAAAGAGGTCCGACTAACGGTCGGTCACCGGCAGCGCCGTATTCGATGGAACATAGCGTTACGAAGCGATTACCGCCGCTCCTTATTTTCCTTGGCCGCCTCAACGCCGGCCTTGATGTCGTCCCGGGTATTCTTATACCCCTGCTTCACATCATGCCCCACTTTTTTCGCGGCATCCGCAGTGGCGTCGCGGGCATCCTTGTAACCTTCCTTGATATCGTCACCCGCGTTGCGGGCATCGGTGTTCAGCTTCTGGCCGGTGGTGGAATCCGGAACTACCACCGTTGGCTGGTCCACGGCAGTTGTAGTCGTGGTCGTGGTCGATGACATCTCCGCATCGGTCGGGGCCGTGGGGTTTATCATCACCGCCGTATCGCCGGTGGTCGTTGTTTCCGTTGTAGTTTGCTGCTGGCTGCAGGATGCCAGGAACAGAGCTCCGATCAGCGCAGGAGCAAGAATGAATGCGATTTTCATACCTGTAGGTTTCGTTTGGATTTCTGCGGTTAAAAAGAAAGTGCCAGCCAGGGGCGCCGCCTGCCCGGCGCAGGGCTGCCAGACGGCCGGTCGGTGCCTGCGAACTCGGAGGAAGCGCCCCCTGGCGGGGATTTCTTAACACGGATACCGGCCCCGGTCGGCTATGAAATTTTACGGTTTTGATAATCAGTCATCGAATTGATTTGCATATAATTATGGAAAATTTCAGAAAAAAAGGGGCAAAATTCGATCCTAAAACCGACTGGAAAACTGAATTGCTTTCAGGGGCTTCGAACGCTAGATTTACCCTACTCTAAACCCTACCCGACATGTATAGCTATCAGCTCACCAGTCTGCCGCCTTCCCGCGGCCCTCTTCAGCGCCTTTCCGAATGGCTTGGCGCGGCAATTCGTCCTGCCCGGCCGGCAAATGAAGGCGCGGACCGGATCAGGCTCCGCCGCCGCAGCATCCCTGCCGGCAGCGGGATTTCCGTGGCGTCCCGGGAGGACCTGCTGATTGTAAGCGGCGATGTCAAGCTCCTGAGCGAAGGCCGCGTCATCGGCATGCGCTATGCCGGCGATACGATCGGTACCGGCGAGTCTGCCGGACTCACGACGCTTGTCGCGCATACGGATGTGTGCATCATGCAGCTGCCCCGGCGCTGAGGATTCCGCCGCCGTATGGGCTGCAGGCAGGTATCTGATTATTTTTCCGGATAAATTCCGGCACCTTTCGGCGATAGTCCTCTGCCGGCTGTAATTTACCGCTATGAAACCAGCGCTCCGTAACGTCTGCCTTGCCGCCCGGAATCTCCGGGAAAAGAACGATTTCTTTTCGCTCAAGACCCGGCGGAAACGGGTCTGCGGAGTGCTGGTTTCCCTGCTGCTGAGCCTGGCCGCCTGCAGCGACAGCTCCAGGCCCGTCGGCGATGGCCGGCCTGTAAGCCTGGCCCGCAGGGAGCCTTCTGCCGCAGCCACGGCAATGGATGTATCCGCGCCGCTGAACCTGCATATCTCCATCGGCGGCGAGCCTTCGTGCAGGCTGAAAGGACCCTCCCGGGTTGTCGGCCGGATAAAGACGGAGATGGAAGGCAATACCTTCAGGATCTTTACGGAAAGCCGGATCAACTGGAGCTCGGACGAGGTTGCCGAGGCCTGGGTGACCATTCCCCACCTGCAGGCGCTGCATACTGCCGGTGCCGGCGATATCGTCATCGATACGCGTATCGACGAGCCCGAGGTAAAGCTGGACTGCAGCGGCGCCGTAGACCTGGACATCGCGGATATCCGGGCCGCCCGGCTGGAGCTGGACCTGAGCGGGGCCGCCAGCGTGCTCGTCCGTGGCGGGGAAGTCGGCGAGGGCCGTTATTCCATCTCCGGCACGGGCGATATCCGTGCTTTCGGGCTTAAGACGCAGAACGCCGTCGTGTCCGTAGCCGGGGCGGGCCGCGCGGCGCTTACCGCTGTGGGGCACCTGGATGCCGAGATCAGCGGCACCGGGATGATCCGCTATAAGGGCAATCCGGTGATCGAGAAGAGCATCTCCGGGATCGGCGCGCTCCAGGACGCGAACTGAACGGTTCCTCTCCCGTCCTGATACCTCTGTGGCTTATCAGCGCCTCAACACCCCAGGCCGTACTTTTGAAGCTTCAAAGACGCGTTTATGAAGCTGCAGTTTGATCGTTTTACGCTGGAGAACGGCCTCCGCGTGCTGGTGCATACCGACGTCACGACGCCCATGGTGGCCGTGAATGTCCTCTACGATGTCGGCGCCCGCGACGAGGATCCGAACCGGACAGGGTTCGCGCATCTTTTCGAGCACCTGATGTTCGGCGGCTCCGTAAATATCCCCGAGTACGATGAGCCCCTGCAGATGGCCGGCGGCGAAAACAACGCTTATACGACCAACGACATCACGAATTATTATATCCAGCTGCCGGTGCAGAATATCGAGACGGCATTCTGGCTGGAAAGCGACCGCATGCTGAGCCTGGCCTTTTCCGAGAAAAGCCTCGATGTGCAGCGTAAAGTCGTCAGCGAGGAATTTAAGGAGCACTATATCAACAAGCCGTACGGCGATGCCTGGCAGCACCTCCGCGCCCTGGCCTACCAGGTGCACCCGTATCAGTGGATGACCATCGGTAAAGGCCTCCAGCATATCGAGGAAGCTCAGCTCGAAGATGTGAAAGCTTTCTTCAGGAAGCATTACAACCCCGCCAACGCCGTGCTTTGCGTGGCCGGAAACGTGACGGCCTCCCAGGTGCGGCCGCTGGCGGAGAAATGGTTCGGCGGCATCCCTATGGGAGAGAAGTATCACCGGAACCTGCCGCAGGAGCCTGTGCAGGAGCGCGCCCGCAGGGAGACCGTGATCGCGGACGTGCCGCTGGATGCCCTGTACAAAGCCTGGCACATGCCCGGCCGGCTTTCCCAGCCCTATTATGCCTGCGACCTGATCACAGAGATAATGGGCAACGGATATTCCTCGCGCCTGTACCAGCGCCTGGTGAAGGAGGAGCAGCTGTTCAGCGGCATTTCCTGCTACCATACCGGCTCGCTGGATGCCGGCTTGCTCGTAGTGGAAGGCAAGATCGCCGAAGGCAGGAGCCTGGAGGAAGCCGATGCCGCCGTCACCCGGGAAATGGCCCTGCTGGTGGCCGGGGGCGTCACCGAAGAAGAGCTGCAGAAGGCCAAGAACAAGGTTACGGCTATGATCGAGTTTGAGGACATGAGCCTGCTGAACCGCGCCAATAATCTCGCTTTCTACGAGCTGCTGGGCAATGCCGCGCTGATCAACGAAGAGCTGGAGCGCTATACCGCCGTCACCGCCGGCATGCTGCGCGCAACGGCGGAGAGCGTGCTGCGCGACAGCAATTGCAGTACCCTTTATTACCGGAAGAAGTCGGCGCCGGCAGCGGCGGACAGCCCAGCGGTGCAGCGCTGATTCGTCGCATTGAATTTCCTGCAAGCAATATCCGATGCTCCGCAAGGGGTAAATTTGTGACACGGCTTCGCAGAAAGCTCACAAATTATCCTTTGCGGAGTATAACACCATTCCATCTATGAATAAAGTCGTATCCGGAGCCGATGAGGCGATCCGGGACATTCCTTCCGGGGCCACCATCATGCTGGGCGGCTTCGGCCTTTGCGGCATTCCGGAAAACTGCATCGCAGCCCTGGTGCGTTCCGGCATCACGGGCCTGACCTGCATCTCCAATAATGCCGGCGTGGACGATTTCGGATTGGGCCTGCTGCTGCACGGACGCCAGATCAGGAAGATGATAGCGTCCTATGTAGGCGAAAATGCCGAGTTCGAACGGCAGCTGCTGAGCGGCGAGCTCGAGGTCGATCTTATCCCGCAGGGCACCCTGGCTACCCGCTGCATGATCTCGGGTTACGGGATTCCTTTCGTGCCCGTATTGGCCGGCGTAGGTACGGAGGTGGCCGAAGGCAAGGAGACCATTGAAAAGAACGGCCGGCAGTACCTCATCGAGGAAGCCTTCGATGCCGACTTCGCCATTGTAAAGGCCTGGAAGGGAGATACCATGGGCAACCTGATCTACAGGGATACCGCCCGCAACTTCAACCCGCTCATGGCCATGGCCGGCAAGATCACCATCGCCGAGGTGGAAGAGCTCGTCGAGCCCGGCGAGCTGGATCCCAACTTCGTCCATACCCCCGGCATCTACGTTCATCGGATTTTCCAGGGTAAGGACTACGAAAAGCGTATCGAGCAGCGCACGGTGCGAAGCCGGGGCTAGTTGGATAAAGTTTGATGAAGTTGGATAGAGTTGATGATGTTCCTTGTCTGACTAACAGTACATGCCTACAATAAAACGCTTTGAAGAGCTGCAAGTCTGGCAGATGGCCAAAAACCAATGCGAGCTATTCTTCACGTTAGTTGCAAACGGCATGTTGAGAAACCATGGTCCTTTACAGGATCAGATGGACCGGTCATCGGCTTCGGTCATGGACAATATTGCTG
>JASLDA010000137.1 GCA_030151745.1 Chitinophagaceae bacterium
CCGGCCGGGATCCACACCCGCTTCCCGCCGGAGCCTAACGGCTACCTGCATATCGGCCACGCGTCCAGCATCGTGCTGAACTTCGGCCTGGCAAACAAATACGGCGGCAAATGCAACCTGCGCTTCGATGACACCAACCCCTCCACCGAGGAGACCGAATACGTAGAAAGCATCCAGCAGGATATTCAATGGCTCGGCTATCAATGGGACAACCGCTTCTTCGCCTCCGATTATTTCGAGACGCTCTACGGCTATGCCCTGAAGCTCATCCGCGACGGCAAGGCATACGTGGACGACAGCACCTCCGAGGAGATCGCCGCCATGAAGGGCTCTACCACCGAACCCGGCACGAACTCGCCCTGCCGCGACCGCAGCGTGGAGGAGAATCTGCAGCTTTTCGAAGAGATGCGGGCCGGCAGGTACAAGGACGGCGAGAAGGTGCTCCGTGCCAGGATCGATATGGCGCACCCGAACCTCCTGCTCCGCGACCCGATCATGTACCGCATCAAGCACGCGCATCACCACCGTACCGGCGACGCCTGGTGCATCTACCCGATGTACGACTTCGCCCACGGCCAGAGCGACAGCATCGAGCATATCACGCATTCCATCTGCACGCTGGAGTTCATCCATCACCGGCCGCTGTACGATTGGTTCATCGAGCAGCTGGGCATCTATCCTTCGCACCAGTACGAATTTGCGCGCCGCAACCTGAGCTATACCGTGATGAGCAAGCGCAAACTGCTGCAGCTGGTCAACGAAGGCCATGTCTCCGGCTGGGACGATCCCCGCATGCCGACCATCTCCGGGATGCGCCGCCGCGGCTATCCCGCAACGGCCATCCGCCAGTTCTGCGAAACCGTCGGCATCGCGAAGCGCGAGAACGTGGTGGATCTGGGCGTACTGGAATTCTGCGTGCGCGAGCAGCTGAACAAGAGCGCCAACCGCATGATGATGGTCCTCGACCCTGTGAAGCTCGTCATCACGAACTACCCCGAAAGCCAGACCGAGGAGCTGAGCGCAGAAAACAACCCGGAAGACGAAAGCGCCGGCCACCGCAGCATGCCCTTCTCCCGGGAGATCTGGATCGAGCGCGAAGATTTCATGGAAGCGCCGCCTAAGAAGTTCTTCCGCCTCGGCCCCGGCCTGATGGTGCGCCTGAAGCACGCATACATCGTAAAATGCGAGGATTTCGTGAAGGACGCGAACGGCAACGTCACCGAGATTCGCTGCAGCTATATCCCCGAAAGCCGTTCCGGCAGCGATACCAGCGGCATCAACGTGAAAGGCACGATCCACTGGGTGAGCGTTCCGCATGCGCGGACCGCCGAAGTGCGCATGTACGACCGCCTGTTCCGCGTCGAGGATCCTTCCTCCGAGGAAGGCGATTTCAAGGACTATCTGAATCCCGATTCCCTGCACACCATCACGGCATTCATTGAGCCGGCCCTGGCTGAAGCCCCGCCCGCAGAGGCTTTCCAGGGAATGCGGAAAGGCTACTTCATCGCCGATAAGGACAGCACGCCCGAAAAGCTCGTCTTCAACCGCACCGTAGGCCTGAAGGATGCCTGGGCGAAGGAAGTGAAGAAAGGATAGCCGCGTAAACAGAGCCATGGAGTTTAAGCCCGCCCGGCATGAGCGGGCTTAAACCCGTATCCAAGACCTAAGGAATCGAAAGCCTCAGGCTGAACGAGGTTCCCTTGCCCTGCGTGCTTGCCAGCCGCAGCTCCGTGCCCATGGCTACCGCCAGGCTCTGGCACAGGATCAGCCCCAGGCCCGTGCCCTTCTCCCCGCTGGTGCCGGGCCGGCTTACCATGGGCTCGCCGTCCTGGTTGTTGAACGCATCGACTTCGTAAGCCGGAATTCCCACGCCGGTATCGGAAATGATCAATTCCCTGAAAGTGCCGCCCTGCCTTATGCTCAGGCGGATTTGGCCTCCCTGTACCGTGTACTTGAGCGCGTTATGAACCAGGTTGCGCAGGATCAGCAGCAGCATCTGCCGGTCTGCGCGGGCGAAGGTTCCCGGCGGCACGTCCTGGACCAGCTGCACCCCCTTCTGCCCGGCTTCGTGCCCGATAAACTCAAATACTTCCTCGGCCGTCTGCGCCAGATCCAGATCCACGATCACCGGGTGGAAGCCCTGGATCTGCGTACGGCTCCATTGCAGCAGATTGTCCATCATGCCCAATGTCGCATTGAGCTGTCCCTGAAGCTGGGCCGTGTAGCGGGGAAGCTTGACCGGGTCCATATTCCCTTCGGACAACAGCCGGCTGAACGAGTACAGGGAGCTCAACGGCGTCCGCAGATCGTGGGAGATCGTCGAGAACAGGCGATCCTTCATGCCGTTGAGCTTTTCAAGCTCCTGCTTCTGCAGAGTGACCTGCCGGTTGAGCCGCTGCACCTTACGCTGGTTGATACGGATCACGATCCCGACGATCAGCAGCAGCAACACGCCGATTCCCAGGAAGATATTGATGCGCTTACGGTTCCGGATCTGCAGCTCCTGCGCTTCGATCTTGCTGTCCTTCAGCTGGGACTCGAACCGGGCGCCGGCTTCGGCGAGCTGCGCGGCGCTCTGCTCGTTGAAAATGCTGTCCTTCAGCACGGCCAGCGCTTTCTGGGCCTCCAGCGCCCTGCGATAGTCTCCCTTGGTCTCGAAGATGCGCACCAGGAGCGCCTGCAGGTCCTGCTGTACCTCGTTCGTATTGAAGCCGATGCTGTCCGTCGTGCGCAGGCTGGCATGGACAAAGCGCAGGGCGGAGTCCTGCTGCCCGGCCTCAAACCAAAGCGTGGCGATATTATCGTAGATGATTGCACGCTCCAGGAGGTTCTCCGGGTTCAGGTCTTCAAGGGATTCGCGGTAAATGGACAATGCCTCGCCGAAGCGCCGGAGATTCTTCAGCGCTATCGCCATATTCACGCGTGCGGTAAGCAGCTGATCGGGCTGCCGGGCCGCCCGGGCGAGGCTGATGGCCTGCTGATAAAATGCGATCGCCTTGTCATAGCGGCCAAGCTCGGCATACCGGATACCCATTTCCGAGCGCAGATCGGACCGCATGCGGATCAGCCTGTAGTTATCCGCCAGCGAATCCGCGATTTCCAGGTAGCGCAGCGAGCGGTCGATATCGTCCGTACGCAGGTAGATGATCGACATCTGCTTGATCGCCTCCACTTCTTCCTGGTGCATGCCCAGCCTCCGGGCCAGGGGAAGCATGGCCGCGAAGCGGTCCAGGCTTTGCGCATAGTCCCCTTTCCGGAAATAGATCCATGCCGTATTCTTGGCTCCCCGCAGCTCGAGCTGGTAAAGCCGGAGCGCGCGCGCTTCCCGCATAAGAGTCTGGCTCGACTGCAAAGCGACATTAGGCTGGGGATCCGAATTTTTGTACACATACTCCAGCAGTCCCGCGATGCGAAACGAATCGTTCTCAATACGGTTCAGCGAATCCACGGCGCTGTCGGCAGTCTGCTGCGCAGAGGCGCGGGCGGCCAGCAGCAGGCAGCAGCACAGGAGCTTGCGGAAGAAGGACAGGTGACCGATAGCTCAAATTTCACCTGTTTCAGATGCATCTCCAAACATCCCGTGCAGGAGCTCGTAGAGCTTCGGATGATGTTCCCGGAGCAGCTCCGGCTTCTCGAAGAAATACTCCGCCGTCACCGCCAGAAACTCGGCTTCGTTCGTCCCCGCATAGGGGTTCAGGTCGCTGTCGCCGCTGCGGATCTTCCCGATCTCCCGGTGCATCACCTGCAGCCAAGGTTCCAGATGCGGCTTATCGACTAGATATTCCGGGATACCGTCCGCGGCCCCGTCGGCCTTATCTACCAGGTGCACGAACTCATGGATGGCGGTATTCTGCGCATCGTCGCGGGCAAAGCCGTCGCGCAATGCCTGCTGGCTGAGAATCATCTGCCCGTTCATAGCGCCTTCGCCGACCATTCCCAGAACGTTGCGGCCGGCATCCTTCAGGCTGTAGTCCTTGGTGAATGTATCCGGGTAGAGCAGCACTTCGGAGATATTGCGATAGCGCCAGTCCGGGAAGGCGGCGATGGGGATTATGGCCGAAGCCGCTACCAGCGCCCGGTCCAGGTCCGTTACCTGCACGCCGCCGATACCGGTGATCTGCGTAGCGGCCAGGAAATCCTCGACACGGCTCAGGAACACCTGCCGCCGCGTATCATCCAGCTTGCGGTAAAAGGCTACATGCTGCTGCAGCTGCTGCGCGAGCGTTCCGGCCCCGACCGCAGCCCGAGGCTTCTTCCGGCGAAAGAACGAGACTACGATCCAAAGCACCAGGGCCAGGCTCAGCCCGAGAAGGATATTGGCTAGCATTCGGGGAAGATAAGCGATGAGGGCACGCGCCGGAAGCCGGGGTGAATTTCGGCAACTTTCGTAAACTCGCCTCCCGCCCTATAAGAGCCTATCCCCAAAATAAAAGGCGTGTCATGGTGAGCTCTTTTGCAGTTTGCAGTGGGCAGTTTGCAGTTTGCAGTGGATCG
>JASLDA010000151.1 GCA_030151745.1 Chitinophagaceae bacterium
CTATCGCCCGCATGCCTACTACAGTCATCGTCCCCACCATTACCACGGCCCCCGGCATCATCACCGCGGCTATTGGAGATAAGGCGATGCAGGTTGCAGACTGACGATTTAAGATCTTAGATTGTACGAAAGAAGAAGCCCGCAGTCATTGACTACGGGCTTCTTCACAATCTTAAATCTTCAGTCTTAATCTCGAATCCCGCTTCACCTGCCGATGGCCCGCAGCAGCTCTGCGCTTTCCGGCGTCACTTTCGACGCGTAGCTGCCGATCAGGTGCCCCTGTTCATCGATCAGGAATTTGTGGAAATTCCATTCCACCTCGTTGTCCTGGAAGCCATTCCGGGATTTTTCCGTCAGCCAGTGATAGATCGGGGCCATATCGCTGCCTTTCACGGAAATCTTGGCCGCCATAGGAAAGCTGACGCCGTAGTTTTTCTGGCAGAAGGCTCCGATCTCCTCGTTCGTTCCCGGTTCCTGGGCGCCGAAGTTATTGGCCGGGAAACCCACGATCACCAGCTTGTCCTTGTGCGTCCGGTACAGGTCCTCCAGGCCTGCGTACTGCGGAGTATAGCCGCATTTGGATGCGGTGTTGACAATCAGGATCTTTTTGCCCTTGAAATCGGCAAAATCGATGGTTCCCCCGCTCAGGGCCGGGACCTTGAAATCGTAGATGTTCATTTGTGTACTTGATTTTTCCTTGGGGCTGAAAAACAGCAGGCATTTCAGCAGAATCAGCGTTGCGATGCTCATGTCGGAAGATTTGATCAAAATTATGCCCCGGCGCGGGCCTCAGGGGCTCCGGCTGCCCTAATTTTGCGCCGCAAACCGAATTGTTCACCGGATATGATCGACCAGCCTCCTTCAAAGAATGACATTACGCGAAATCCGGAACCGTTTGCGCGCACGGGATATGCGCTCCATGTTCAGCCGCGGCGCGAGCAGCGCCCCCCAGCAGCTCCATGCCTCCGATAAGGCCCGCATCCTGGAGGCCCTGGACCCGGAGGAGGCGCTCCCCGCCTTCACGGCCCTGGGCGACGAGCAGCTCGAGGTCTTCCCTTACCTGAGCATCGAGCTCCAGCGGGACATCATCGACCAGCTGCCCCGGGCACGGGTATCGGCCATCCTCAACGCCCTTTCCTCCGACGACCGCACCGCACTCTTCTATTCCTTCGAGGACGAGGAGCTGCCGCAATATCTCGCCTTCCTCAACCCGGAAAACGAAAGCACGACGAACGATCTGCTGGAATATCCGGAAAACAGCGTGGCGATGCTGGTAGACACAGGCTATGCCACCGTGCAGCAGGATATGACCGTGGCCGAGGCTATCACGCACCTGCGGCATAACCTGAAGGACAACGAGGCGGCCGACGTGTTTTTCATCATCGACGATGCAGGATACCTGGTCGACGATATGCCGATCCGCCGGTTGGTGCTCTGCGAGCCGGATAAGACGATCCGCGAGCTCATGGACGGCTTTTACGTGACCCTGCAGCTCACCGACACGAAGGAAGACGCCATTTCCCGCTTCAAGGAATACGACCGCGTGGTGCTGCCCGTAGTAGACGAGCAGAACAAGATGCGCGGCGTGGTGACGATAGACGACGTCCTGGATGCCGCAGAAGAGCAGGACACCCGCGAGATGCAGCAATTCGGCGGTATGGAGTCCCTGGACTACCCGTACACGGAGACGGCGCTCTCGACACTGATCCGCAAGCGCGCTGGCTGGCTCGTCATTCTCTTCTTCAGCGAGATGCTCACGGCCTCGGCAATGGGCTATTTCGCTACCGAAATCGAGCGGGCCTATGTGCTGGCCCTGTTCGTGCCCCTGATCATCAGCTCCGGCGGCAACAGCGGATCCCAGGCCGCGACGCTCATCATCAGGGCCATGGCCCTGAAGGAGGTAAACGTCCGCGACTGGTGGTATATCATGCGCCGGGAGATCCTGTCCGGCCTGGTGCTCGGCCTCATCCTGGGCGCTATCGGCTTCGTACGGATCGTGGTCTGGCAAAAGCTGCACTGGTACGATTACGGAGCTTACTGGTTGCCGCTGGCCGCAACCGTCGCCTTTTCGCTGATCGGCATCGTGCTCTGGGGCACACTCAGCGGCTCCATGATCCCGCTCATCCTGAAAAAGTGCCGGCTGGACCCCGCCACCTCTTCCGCTCCTTTCGTCGCCACCCTGGTGGACGTTACCGGTCTGATCATTTACTTTACCGTCGCCGCGCTCATTCTCAGCGGCACCCTTCTTTAACGATACTATCCAGCAGCCATGAAACACTATCAGAGCATCGCCCTCGCCGCCCTTTTCGCCCTCGCGGCCTGCGGCCCCTCCCGCAAGGAACGAATCAAGCAGCGGCTGCTGGACAAATGCGTCAGCCAGGCCGCGTCCGGGGGCCGGGCTCCCGATGCGAAGATGCAGGGCTTCATCAAGGAATACTGCAGCTGCCTCATGGACAAGTTCGAAGCCAACCTGAGCGCCGACGAGCTTGATTCGCTGGACAGGATGAAAGACCCCGGCGGCCATTCCGAGATCTACCAGCGCCTTTCGCCCCTGGTCGAGCAATGCGCCGCCGACGAGCAGGAAAAGATCCGCAAAGCCGGCGCAGAACGCTGAGCCGGCATCATACAGCACGTTTTCAGCAAGCTTCTATGCACCGCGTATTCTGTTTCCTGCTATTGCTCAGCCTGCCCGGGACCGTAAAGGCCCAGCTGAAGGAAGGCGATATCCTGTTCCAGTTCATTCCCTGCGGCCCCCTCTGCGACGCGATAGTCGCGACGACTCCCTGCGCAGAGGATCATCCCTTCAATCATTGCGGCATCCTCCTGCTGCAGGGCGACTCGGTCCTGGTACTGGAGGCGATCGGCAGGGAGGTGCATACGACACCGCTGGCGGCGTTCCTGAAGCGCGATACGGGGCAAACGGTCTATATCGGACGCCTGAAAGGAGCATCGGACGCGGAGCTTGCCGCCGATCTGGCCAGGGCGAAGGCACTCAGGGGCCGGCCCTACGACGATGTCTACCTGCCCGGGGACTCGGCCCTGTATTGCTCGGAGCTGGTGTACGAATCGTACTACAGGAACGGGAAAAGGCTGTTTCAGCCCGAGCCCATGAGCTTTAAATCCGCCGGCGGACAGACATTCCCCGGCTGGATCGATCATTACCGGGAACTGGGGCGCGATATTCCGGAAGGCCTGCCCGGCACGAATCCATGCGGGCTTTCCCGCGACCCGGCGATAGAGCTCCTCCGGCTCAGGAAGGATCAGCTGGCCCCTTAGTTCCAGGCCGGTGCCGAATACGGCTCCGGGGCTAATTCAGCGAAAAATCGGGCAGCCCCGCCGGCATCATGTTATGGAACAGCAGGGGCTGGCACATGACGTCCATGAAATACGGGTGCATGGGGAAGGATGCGATCAGCTCCAGGGCCGCCTGCTCGTCGTTGGCCACCACAACGCACCATAGCGCCGTGCGCAGCTGCGATAAACTGTAGCTCAGCAGCTTGCCTTCGAGGAACAGCTGGTTCACCCGCGCCCGTTGGGCAGGAACGGCAGCGGCCATCTCGTCTGAGAAGGCCGCCGGCAATTCTATCTGGAACATGTATGCTGTCATATACGGACCGGGGCTATTCAAAGGTACGCCACCCAGTCCGTTGCAGCGTCTATCATCGTATCAAGGTAACGTTCCCGGACTTCGTGAACCGGTCGCCAAGCTCGCAGTAACCATCGACTTCCCAGACATAGACGCCGAAGGGCGCAGGGTTGCCGTTGTAGTTGCCGTCCCAGCCCTTGTTCGGATCCGTGGTGCTGAACATTTCCTTGCCCCAGCGGTCGAAGATGCGGAAGTAGTTCAGCTTCACGATCTGCTTATTGATAAGGCCGAAGCGGGTGCTTTCCCCGCGACTGCTCTGCGGGACGAATGCGTTCGGCAGGTTGATGCCGGAGCAGACCACGCGGACGTTCACGGTGTCGATGTCCACGCAGCCAAGGGTATTCGTCACCTGCAGGTAATAGGTAAAGTTATTCCGGGGGTTGACCGTCGGATTCAGGCTGAACGGGTTGTCCATGAAATCGGTCGGGAACCACTGGTAGCTGTACTGGGAG
Organism: Chitinophagaceae bacterium; assembly: GCA_030151745.1. Lineage (GTDB taxonomy): Bacteria > Bacteroidota > Bacteroidia > Chitinophagales > Chitinophagaceae > UBA1952. Next base: position 4,099 of record JASLDA010000151.1, read on the forward strand.
CCGAGGTATGTATTGGCGCCGCCGATCACGGTCTTGCCGCCATCCGCGATGGTGCGGTCCGGGCCGGCGTCGGCAAACACATTGCTCACATCGATCCTGATATTGGTATCGACGACGCAGCCATCGGGGAAGGGAATGCGCACCAGGTAATTCGTGGTCTGCCGGGGATAGGCGTAGATATTGATGCCCTGCGTATCCGTGAGGTTATAGTTCGGGCTGAAGAAGTAATCGAGAGCATACTGAGACGCGACCTGGAGATGTACGGTATCTCCCAGGCAGATGAGCGTATCGTGCTGCATGATCAGCGGCGGAACGTGGCGCACGAAGATCTGCTTGCACTCCGTCTGCATATTCGGGCGGCCTTCGTTTACGATCAGGTTGATGTTGTAGATACCGGCGGTGTCGTAGTGGAAGACCGGCGGCTGCGCCAGGTTCGAGGAAGGCCTGTCAGCTTTCGTGCACTGCGGGAACAGCGCGCGGCTGAGCGAGTTATCGCCCTTATTGGTCACGAAGAAATACACCGAATCGCGGTCCCGGATAACATTGCTGATATCCGTAGGCTCGTTGAACGTACCGGTATTGGCATAGGCCGTGTTGAAGCTCCAGCTGCCGCTGATGGACGGCACGTTGAAGCGAAGCACGGAGTCCGGGTCGGGGCTGGGAAGACCGTTGTTGGCCACGTACGCATACCAGCCGCCGCAATCCCGGGTGATGGAGATCGAGGTCGGGCCTGAAAGCCGGGTGGTCTGGGGGTTGGGGCCGCCCGTCGAGATCGAGGAGGCGCCGGTAGCCAGGGCAGCCGCCGGGTTGTTCGACAGGCTTGCGCCGAACGAAAGCCGGGAGATGGTGGCGCCCCCGTTGACATTCGCGGGAGGATTCGGCGGATAGGTATTGGGGATGAAGAAATACCAGTTGCCCTGGTAGAAAACGGCGGCGATATCCCGGGGCTGGCTCAGGCCGCCTTGGTTCCCCGTGCTGGCGAACGTAACGACGTTGGCGGTCGGCGTCCGGGAGATGTTGTTGCCGAAATTGAAGCGGATCAGCCGGTTATCGGCGGTGTTTACCACGAAACCGTAGTAGACGGGGCCCTGCTTCGCGACGAAAATGCCGCGGGGGTCGTTCATAAGGTTGCCGGGATTGCCCATGCGCACGCCGTTCGGCTTGTTGGCAAGCGTCGCTCCGAAGTCGAAGCGGGACAGCGTAGAGGTGGCGGCGCCGCCCGTACCGCCGCACATGAACAGGTACCATTTGCCGCTGTCGCGGGTCAGGTACAGGGAAACCGGGCCGGGGGAAACCGCATCGTCCAGGTTCCCGAAATTGGTCACCGTGGGGGTATTGCTCAGACTCTTTCCGTAGTTCAGGCGGATCAGCTCGGTATTGCCGGTATTCACCACGAACCCATAGAAGTTCCCGTTATCGTCCTTCTCGAGAACGATCCCGCTGGGTTCGTTGAACGAGAACGAGCTGCCGAGGTTCTCGGCCTGCGGCGTATTGTTCAGATAGCCGGAGCAAAAGCCCCAGTAATAGCTGTCCGCATTCATTACCTGCGGACGGATACGCACTTCCTGACCGACGCAAACTGTGTCAGTCTCAAGCTCAAACAGTGTATTTTGAGCCCGGACGGAAGCCGGCAGTACTTGAAGCAACAACAGCGCCAGGAGTAGGCATTTTCTCATAAACAGTATGTGTGGATGGCGTTCCAGTGGGCTAATATAACCAATCGGGGAACAATTCAAGGTCAAAGGCTATTTTTATTTTCCAAATCACCGCAGCATGCATAGAAACCGCTACGCAAAAGCGCTCGTATTACAGACGCTATTAAGCATCCTTTTCGTTGGCTTCTCCTCTTCCGGGATCAGGGCCAAAGGAGGCATGTGGCTCCCGCCGAATCTCTCCGCCCGGGCAGCCGACATGAAAGCCGAAGGCCTGCAGATACCAGTCGAAATGCTGTTCAACAACCAGGGGACCGGGCTCAACAACGCCGTCGTCCTTTTCGGCAAAGGCTGCACCGGCGAGCTCATTTCATCTAAAGGGCTTGTACTTACGAATCATCATTGCGGCTATGGAACCGTCCAGGGACTCAGCAGCCGCGACAAGGACTACTTCGCCGCCGGTTTCTGGGCGATGAGCAATAAGGAAGAAATCCCCTGCCCCGGCCTGACGGTGACCTTCGTCCGGAAAATGGAGAACGTCACCAGCCAGATAACTTATGACATTCCGGATACCATGGCCGAAGCGGAGCGGGAGAAAATCATCGCCGGCAGGATCGAGGCCCTGGAAAAGGGCTACCGCTACTCTACCCGGCTGGACGCCAAGATCGAGCCGTTCTACCGCGGCAACCAATATTGGGCGATCATCACCGAAACATATAAAGATATCCGCCTGGTAGGCTTCCCGCCCAACGGCATCGGGCAGTTCGGCGGCGATACCGACAACTGGATGTGGCCCCGGCACAACGGCGACTTCTCCCTGTTCCGCGTGTACGCGGGCAAAAACAATGCGCCGGCAGCATACAGCCCGGACAACAAGCCTTACCAGCCGAAGCAATTCTTCTCCATCAGCACCTCGGGCTACAAGGAAGGCGATTTCACGATGGTATACGGCTTCCCCGCCTCCACCCAGGAATATATAAGCGGACCGCAGCTGGCACAGATAGCCACGATCTCCGACCCGATCCGGATCGCCGTACGCGAACGCAAGCTGGCCGTATGGGGCCAGGCCTCCGCCGAGGACCGCAACGTTTTCCTGAAATACACCTCCAAGCGCGCATCCGTGGCCAATGGCTGGAAGAAATGGCAGGGCGAGGTCCGCGGCCTCAAGCTCAACCGGGTTTCCGAGAAAAAGCTCGAATACGAGAACACCTTCCAGAACTGGGCGGCCCAGGACGTCTCCATGCCCTACGCCGACAATCTCCTGGCGCGGATCCAGGCCGTGACCGGCGCCATGAACGACGCGCTCAAGGCCGAGGAATATATCCGCGAGGCTGTGCTGGGCATCGAGCTCGTGGCACAGGGCGGGGAGCTGGACAAGATCCTGCAGGCCGCCCGCAATGCCCGCCGCCAGGGCACACAGCCGGATCTGGCTCCCTTCCAGCGGCAATGGGAAGGCTTCCGGAAGAACTATGACGCCCCTACGGACCAAAAGCTCTTTGCCGCGCTGATGCCGATGTTCATGCAGAACGTGCCTGCCTACGTGCCCGAGGAATACCGGCAGGCGCTGGGATCCGCCGGCGGCAGCTACGAACGCTGGGCGGCTAACGTCTACGGACGCTCCGTAGTTGCCGACGCGGAAGGCTGGGATCGCCTGACCGCGAAGGGCCTCGACACGATGATCATCCGCAACGACCCGGCCTGGCAGCTCTATAATGCGATCAATCGCATGCGCGCCAGTTACGTAAGCCCGGTCCTCAGCCAGCATATGGCATCCCTGGCAAGGCTGAACCGCCTGTAT
>JASLDA010000180.1 GCA_030151745.1 Chitinophagaceae bacterium
CGACCACCTCGTCATAGTTGTCCAGCCACCATACATGCGATTTCTGCAGCGTCAGATTGCTGCTGAAGTTGTACACATGCAGTCCCGCCAGGAGCAGCAGGAAACCTGCAGCGAGCGCGGGGGCGTGGCGCCCGGCCAGGAACACCGCGTACAGAATGTTCAGCAGCCCGAGCGGGATCAGGAAGAGCGCGGTGCGGTCGACGAGGTATTTCGTGCCTATCAGCGCATGCTGGATAACCAGCGAGAGCAGCGCCAGGTTCGGTAGCAGGCAGAGATACAAGCCTATGCGGAATGCTGCTTCGCTGCGCTTTTTCAGAAGGCCTCGTAAAAAGAAAGCGAGCGTCAGTCCGCTTAACAGGATGAAGCTCCAGGCCGCGATCTGCACGGGCATCCTTGCAGGATCGGGCAGGTAGAGACTTTCGCGGGCGAGACTCGTGATTGTGTCGGCAACGATCCCCGTATCGCCGCCGTAATACAGTTCCCCCGCTTCCCGGAGCTTGCGGATCGGCTCGAAGATGAGCAGCGCCAGTGCCGCGGAGATGAGCAGGACCGGTATCCATGCCCGGAGACCTGCTTTTAACCCGCGTCCTGCCCAGAGAGGTTCCAGCAGCAGGACGATGCAGAGCGGCAGGTAGAAGTTCAGGAGCCCGAAATTGCTCCAGACCGCCGCGGCGCCGCAAATGACTGCCGGCCAGGCGGCCCCGGTACGCCCTTGCCTGACCAGGACGACTAGGTAGTAGAGCGCGGCGGTCATAAATGCGATGGCCAGCCCGTACCCCCGGCTATAGCCCCAGAACTCAAAAAAGAAGGGATTCAGGTTCAGGACCAGGAAGACGCCGATTTGCCAGGCTGGCTTGCTGAAAAGCCGTTTGCAGAGCAGGATGGAAAACCCCAGGAAAGCGATATGGGCCAGCAGGGTGGGGAGCCGCAGGAAGAAAGGTGTGTTGCCGAAGGCTTCGATACTCGCTTTGCGCAGGACCGAGTTGAGAATATGGATATTGGCCGTGACCTTCTTCAGTGTGATCAGATCCGCATAGCTCAGCAGCACGTCCGTGCGGCTCGGCGCCTCGTCGATGGTAATGGGAACGCGGACGACACGGATCAGGTTCAGGACGAACAGGCAGACCGCTATGCTCCCCAGGAGGATATTGCGAGGACGGACAGACGGCGCAGGATGCATTAACCGCCGAAAGTCGGGAAAATTACGCAGGGTTGCGTGGAATATATGAGGCCCCTGGCGTTCCTGGGGGCAGATGGCGCGGATATGGATCCGGTGTCTGCCGACCGCAGGCGCCGGAGGCTCAGAATTCCGTATTCAGGTAGAGTTCTTCGACCCTTTTCCGCGCCCAGTCGTTCTTGCGCAGCATTTTAAGGCTGGAGCCGATCCCCGGCTCGTTCAAAAAGCAGTTAAGCGGAACGCGGTCTGCGAGGCCTTCCCAGCCGTAGTGGGCTACCAGCTCGCGCAGGAGGGCTTCCAGCGTCTTGCCGTGCAGCGGATTGTTCGGTTGCGATTGGGACATCGATAGAGACTACGCGCGGACAGCCTGGACGTCGACCTCGTCGCGCTTCGTAGCCTGGCGGTAGAGGAAGCTGTGGACGATATGCCGGCGGGCGAAGCGCGTAGGCACGGGGGCATAGATCAGCTTCAGGTACAGATCTTCCGGCACTTTGAAATACTCATAGGAGGAGCCGTCGGAGAAGCATATCTCCAGCACTTCCTTTTCGAACGTGATCTTCGTGACGGCGGCGGTATTGACCGTTTCGGTGTAGGCGGCAAGCCCGGCGTCCTTCGTTTCCGGCGCTATGCTTACCAGGAAATGGTAAGCTTCGATCACGGCCTTGCTTTTTTCTTCGGCCTCGGTATGTTCCGGGGTGTCCGGTTGATGCCTGTCCGGGTGATACTCCTTCACCAGGTTCCGGTAAATGCCTTTCAGTTCCGCCAGGGTAGCGGCCGGCTTCACGCCGAACAACTTCCTGTATTGGTTGATCTTTTTCATCCGCGCCGCGAAGGTACGGGCAGAAGCCCGGACGGATGGCGTTTTTCTGAATGATTTACCGGGATTGACGGAGGCTTAACGAGGCCGGTGCGGAAAGGCCCCGCGTCTTCGGCCCGGAGTTTCAGTCCGATTTACAGCGGTAGTCCCGGCTCCGTCCGTTTCAAATCTCAAGAATCCCCCAATCTCCTTGTAACTTCGCGCACGTTTTTATGAAGAATATCCGGAATTTCTGCATTATCGCCCACATCGATCATGGTAAATCCACGCTCGCCGACCGCCTGCTGGAGCATACCAAGACCATCTCCGAGCGCGATATGCAGGCGCAGGTGCTCGACGATATGGACCTGGAGCGGGAGAAAGGGATCACGATCAAGAGCCATGCCATCCAGATCGACTTCCCCTACAAGGGCGAGCAATATACGCTCAACCTGATCGATACGCCCGGCCACGTCGACTTCAGCTATGAGGTGAGCCGCGCCCTGGCTGCCTGCGAGGGAGCGCTGCTGCTGGTGGACGCCAGCCAGGGCATCCAGGCGCAGACCATCTCCAACCTCTATCTCGCCCTCGACAACGACCTCGAGATCATTCCGGTCATCAATAAGATCGATAT
>JASLDA010000208.1 GCA_030151745.1 Chitinophagaceae bacterium
ACTGCTTGGCGATCTCCATCAGCTCCGGCAGGCGGGCCATGGTACCGTCGTCGTTCATGATCTCGACCAGGACTCCGGCCGGCTCGAAGCCCGCGAGGCGGGCCAGGTCGACGGTCGCCTCGGTATGACCGGAGCGGCGCAGCACGCCTGCGCTGCGGGCCCGGAGCGGGAAGATATGCCCGGGGCGGCCGAGGTCTTCCGGCCTGGTATTCGGATCGATAAGAGCCTGTACGGTCTTGGCGCGGTCGGCGGCGGAGATGCCGGTGGTGCAGCCGTTCCCGATCAGGTCTACCGAGACCGTGAAAGGCGTCTGGTGAAGCACGGTATTGTTCTCCACCATCAGCTTGAGGTTCAGCTCCTCGCATCGCTCTTCGGTAAGCGGGGCGCAGATAAGCCCGCGGCCGTGCTTGCTCATGAAATTGATGATCTCCGGCGTCACATTGCGCGCGGCCGTCAGGAAATCACCTTCATTCTCACGATCTTCGTCGTCCACCACGATGACCAGTTTCCCGGCCCGGATATCATCCAGGGCGGATTCAATCGTATCCAGCATAATATTGCAAAAGTACGCCCCCGACGCCCACTTCGGCACTCTGGCCCGATGATTGCGGAATAACCGCCGCCTATGCCGTCCTTACCCCCCTAAAAGCAGAATGCCAATGCCTAATCCGGAGGCGACACGCCCGAAGCAAGTACGTCTGGGAACTGGCTCTGCGCTTTTCATGTTCTGGCGAGCAAAGGTTCGGGCGAACCGGAGTCGAACCACGGCATGAAAGCCCCGGAAGCGTCGCTTTCCCGATGATTGTATCGCGGCTTAGAGTAACGCCCTCCCGTTCAGAAGGCTTTTTACCGCTGCAATTATTCCCTGCATAATGACCGGCGCATGATAACGTTCCCGGACCAGGCGCTGCCCGGAGCCGGCGATCGCTGCGGCTTTTTCCGGGTGGGCGGCGGCCCAGGCTATCGCCCGAGCGAAGGCCTGCGCGTCGTTCGCCTCCTTGAAATGAACGCCGTCCCGGGCTTCGATGCCCTGCATTCCGGTCGCGGTGCTGACCACGAGCTTGCCGGCGGCCATGGCCTCCAGGGTCTTGACCCTGATACCCCCGCCGGAGCGGATGGGGACGACGAGAATATGCTTATCTGCGATGAAGGCTTCCGCATCCGGGACCTCGCCCTCGCAAACGGCACCTTCCGGCAGCCCGGCCCTGAACTCCGCCGGCATATTCCGGCCTGCAAAATGAAACTGCAGCCCGGGCGAGCATTCACGGACCTGCGGCCAGATCTCGTCCAGGAACCAGCGAACGCCCGCGGCATTGGGCAGCCAGTCCATCGCGCCGATATGGTAGGCCTTCCAGGGCCCGGGAGGCAACCCTGCGGCCGGCCCCAGGAGCTCGATGCCATAAGGCGCCAGCTGCAGGGGGGTCTGAATCCCTGCATCGCGAACGGCCCCGGCATCCTCGGCCGTGATCGGCAGCAGCAGGTCGGCATCCTGCCAGAGCCGCATTTCATACTTCGCAATGCGCTTTGAAAGGACCTGCAGGTAGCGGCCTTTCAGACCCGTCGTTTCAGCGGCCAGGCGGCTCCAGATCTGTCCCTCGACATTGTGCATGCGGTAAACGACAATGGCTTTGCCTTGTTGCCGGATCAGCGGCAGGTAAGAAGCAAGGAATGGGCTTTCCAGCTGCACCACCTTTGGCTGAAAGCTCCCCATCATAGCCTGTAAAGCCGCTGCGAAAGCTGCGGATCGGAAACGCTGCGCATGTTCCGGCTCCCTGGAAAAAAACAGGTTGCCCAGCACGCCCCGCTTCGAGACAGAATTGTCGACATCGACGGCCCTGAATCCCGCGATCTGCGGGTATAGCTTTCCCAGGACATCCGCGGGAACCCGGTGCCGGCTGGTGTTCATGGCCAGCACCTGCACGTCCCAGCCGGCCGCGTGATAGCCGCGGATCATGGCATCCATGGCCAATGCCCCGCCGTCGCGGAGCGGGAAAGGGACACGATTGGTAAGCAGGAGAATCTTCACGGCAGCTGCAAGATATGACTGCCGAGTCCGTTCCGGGGCGGGGACTTCGCGTCTATGTCCGAAAATCATGGCCTCCCAATTCTTGAGCCGCGGTCCGACCGAGAGCGGGGCCTGACCTAAAAGGTCCCGGGCTGCTTGCTTCGGGGCTCCAGCCGGTGACGAGCCGTGGAATCTCCTGTCTTATCACGACAGGAAATGCTCCGGAAGCGCCACCTGGTTCATGCCGCCCTTCGATAAGCCCGGGATGCCATGGGGAAGGCGGCGCACATTCCGCTGTCAGCTCCGTAGTGATCGCTGCGCAGCTTCCGCTTTCATCACCGCAACGAGGCTCGGCATGGCAGGAAGCAGGTTTCTCCGGCGGACACTTAGTCCGCCGCCTTTGCCCGGAAGATCGACATCCTGAAGCTGCCGCGATTGAAGGGATTCCGGGTGGCATGCCTGAAGGTTCTGGGACCGGCGACCAATGCCGTACAGTACTTCCTGATAAACTGCGAATCCGGATCGATCACCGCGATATACCGCAGGCCGTATTCGCTTCCCAGCAAGCTGTCGATCAGGTGAACTTCCGGCTTCCCGACATTCCTTGCATAGTGATATTCGATCGGGAATACCGGCATCGCGAGCAAGGCGCGGGACCGGATATCGGTCAGCAGCAGCGCATCATGCGGCAGCGTCGCATTCACCCATTTTGCCGCGTCGTAGAAGGACCCGTTGCGCGACATCACCGCGTCCTGCTGCGATCCGGAAAGAACGCCCTGTCCCAGGCTCCAGGCTAGATACAGTGAGAGCGGAAGCGTAAGAAAGAACTGCGCCTGCCCGATCCGGGTAACGACCCTGCCAAGGCGATGCCGGGCCGAAAAGCTCAGCCACAGAGGCAGGGCCCAGAGACAAGGCTCGATAAAGAACCGGGATGTGGCCTGCCCCAGGAGCAGCGTCAGCGTGCATAAAAGCAGGATCATCGCGACCTCCGCCTTGTAGGCCCGGAAACACACGATGCAGCAGAGGATCAGCATGACGAATCCCCAGCCCAGCACGGAGCTCACCGCGCCGTAATGCGAGGGCACCAACACGCTGAAGGGAAACCTGAACCCCGACTCCGTATAATTCCGGACAAAGCCGCAGAACCAGGTAACGACCGGATCATTGCCCCAGGCCCCGGTACCGAAAGGAGCGAGGGGATCGTGAAAGCGATACAGCTTGAAGAGGAATAGCGGTCCGCAGAACAGGAGCGCGGGCCCCGCAGCCGATAGCAGCTTCGGGAAGATCCGGCTCTCGTTCCGCAGCAGCGCATAGACCGCGAGCAGGCCGCCGGATATCAGAAACGAATACTTGATGCCGATGGCAAAAAGCAGCGCCGCCAGGGCCAGCAGGAAGCCTTTGAGCGAAGCCGCTCTCCCATACTTCAGGAAATACAGAAAGCAGACCGTGGTGCAGCAGGCGCCGGTCAGCAAGTGCTTGCTACCCGGGAGCAAGGCGATCAGCGCGGGCATGCCCAAAACCAGCATCAGCGCGGGCAGCGACTGATCCCCGCGCATAAAGTCGAGGCAGGCAAGCAGCATCCATCCCAGCGAAAGCAGCTGCAGGAAGGCCCCGAGCGACGCGCAACCATTTGCAAGCCCGAGCAGGTTCAGCATTTCGCCGAAGCCGAACATCTGGTAGTGAAGCTCCCGCGCATCAAAGCCTAGCCCACCCGTCCGCAGGACCTGTACCGGCACGCCGAGATGATAATCCAGCGAGTCCGCATCCGTAGGCGGCGACAGGGCGATCAACAGCAGCACCAGGCCCAGCAGCACGAGCCAGGGAATCCCGGCCTGCCGCCGCAGTCGCCGGATCAGCGCCCCGGGCTCCTTCCGGCGGCGCCAAGCGAGTATGGCTGCGGCAATTACCATACCGGCTCCCAGGCCCTGCAGCAAACCCTGCGATGCAAGGCCGCAGATGCACAGCAGCAGTATCAGCCATGAGACAAGGAGCAGGCCGCCGAAGAAATACAGGGCCCGGAAAATCCCCTCCTCTTTCCGAAACAGCTTCAAGCCTATAGTATCGGCAATCAGCGCCAGGCTCAGTCCCAGCAGCATCGCCCCGAGCGCGGACAGCGGGGGAGCAAGCATGAAATCGGTAAGGCAGGCCGTAGAAGCGGGCATTCCCGGCGAATTTATGGCCGGAACAGGGAGCGGCTTGCCGGAAATCGGAATGCTGCATGACAACACCTGCATCCAGCGATGCTGCATCTACAGCCTGTACATCGCGAAGCGGCTATCGAATTCAAACAGCTCGACAGCGGATACCGTAACGCCCCGGATTGACGGGTGCGCCGGATTGATCAGGAAATTGCAG
>JASLDA010000425.1 GCA_030151745.1 Chitinophagaceae bacterium
AGCTGCCGGTCTCTTCCCTGGAAAAGGCGGAATCGCTCGAGCAGCTGCGTTGGATCGAGGCGGGCTATAAGGTGAAATGCGTATCGACGCAGTATGACAGCCATTGCATCGACACGCCCGACGACATCGAAAAGGTGCTGAAGATGATCAAAGAGCGCAAGCGCCGCGAGTTCTGAGCGTAGCTGGCAAGGACGAACGTTCTCTAAGCGCTCTCAGGGAGCGCTGCGCAGCATGTAAATGCCCCTACGCTTCCGGTCCGGGAGGTAGCGGCTGGTGTCGCCGAGCGGTATCGCCCCGCCCCGGAGCAACAGCCTGTAATGCGCGAATGCTGCGGCCGGTGGATCGGGCCGGCCGTGCAATCCCAGGAAATTGCTATGGCCTCCGCCCGCTACCTCGTTGAAGTTGATATACGTCGCGTTGCGGCTGGCCTTCCGTTTCGGCCCGAGGCCTAGTATCCCCCGGAAGCCTGCCAGGCTGGCGAGCTTCAGCGTCCTGTCCCCGGGATTGTAATTCACGTAGACACGCCGGGCGAGCCTGAGGCTGTCCGTCCAGCGCCTGCTGCCGCGCCGCGGCACGCAGGGGGAATTCAGGACCAGGTTGTCGACCCAGCCGGCTTGTTCCCGTTCGCCCGGCCTGCTTTTCTGAACCAGCTTGCGTATCAGGTTATTGCCCATGCTGTGAAAGAACATGCTGAGCGGCTCGAGCCCGAGCTCCGATGGCCGGATCCTGCGAAGCGAGTCGAAGACCGGCGAGAAATCCCTGTAGATGCTTGTCGAGCTGTTCCAGGCGAAGCGGTAGTTCTTGTATCCCCCGTAGCCGGTGTGGATGCTCGGGTAATCCAGCAGGATGACATTTACGCCATATTGCCCCGCCAGCCGCATGCCCCGGTCCAGGTCGCTGGTGAAGATCTTTCCCATGCCTTCCGTATAGATCACCCAGGGCCGTGGAGACCGTCGCTGCAGGGCCCGGACACCGTCCCGCAATGAAAGGCAGGGCTGCAGATGCCATTTGCCGCCCCCCGAGCAGACGATAAAATACCGCAGGCTGCCTTCGCCCCGCTCCTCGCTCATGAACCGCAGGGAATCCGCACCGGGCGCCCGGTTGCTGGCGACGAGGATGCAGGTATCGCCCGTCCCGGGCTCCGGCAAAGGCCCGGTCCTCTCCAGCTTCAGCCGGTTCCAGAAATCGTCCGTATTGTAATAGTCGTAGTAGCGGGAGATCCGGTCCGCACGGGCATTGGATATGCAGAGCAGGAACAGGATGGTGAATAAACGATGCATTACGGGAGGTCAGGCAAAAATGCTGCCTTGGGAGATAAAGCAAAATTCAAAAGGCAAAATTCAAAAGGTAAAAGCCTGGAAAAAAGAGTATGAGACATGGACGGTCGGAAACTCTGCTGTTTGCTGCCGGATACTCGCTGCCTGTTACTGGCCTCGCCGTCCAAAGCGCCGCGGCGCAATCCTGCTGCCTACTGCAAATTACAAACCCCACCGCCCCGAACCGCATACCTTTGCACGTTCCAAAACTCCTTATGCGCGCACCCAGACTCTTGTCTCTATTGGCGATCGGCCTTGCGGCCGCCGCCACCGCCTCCGCTCAGAAAAAGCAATATACCATGGCGGAAGCCACCAATGGCATCGCTACCACGCTGGCGCCCAAAGCACTGAAGCAGGCAGGCTGGAGGCCCGGCACGCACGAGTTTTACTACCGCAGTCCGGACGGGACGCTGCATATGTACAATGCCGGGACCGGCGACACCAGCCTGGAGCGTTGCTGTGCCGGTTCCGAATACGGCCGCAGCGGCTATGCCTGGCTGCAGCGCGATGCAGGCTATTATATAAAAGGCGACAGCCTGATCGAAACCAGCTGGGCCGACGGGAAGCTGCTGGATGCGCGAACTGCCATCACCCGGCTGCCGAAAGGCTATGCCAATCTTCAGCTCGCCAAGGCGAACGGCTCCTACGCATTCACGCTGGACAACAATCTCTACTTCAGCGACGGCCGCAGCAACGCGAAGCAGATCACGTTCGACTCCGATAAGAACATCCTCAACGGCCAGGCCGTACACCGCAACGAGTTCGGCATCGATAACGGGATTTTCTTTTCAGCCACCGCCGGGTACCTGGCCTACTACCGCATGGACCAGACCATGGTGGAGGATTACCCGGTGATCGACTGGAGCGTGGTGCCCGCGAAGAACGAGAACGTCAAGTACCCGATGGCGGGCCGTAAATCGCACCAGGTGACACTGCAGGTTTACAATACCCGTACCGGCGCCACGACCGCGATCCAGACCGAAGGTCCCAAGGATCAGTACCTGACCTGCGTCACCTGGAGCCCGGACGAGAAATACATCTACATCGCCATCCTGAACCGGGACCAGAACCATCTTTGGCTGAACCAGTATGACGTAAAGACCGGCAGGAAGCTGAAGACCCTGCTGCAGGAGGAAGATCCGAAATACGTCGAGCCGCAGCATCCGCTGAGCTTCCTGCCGGGCAGCAATACGCAGTTCATCTGGTGGAGCCAGCGGGATGGATACATGCACCTCTGGCTTTGCGATATCGAGAAGAACGGCATGCGCTGCCTGACGCCTGGAAATTACGTGGTGAACGATCTGCTCGGGTTCAATGCGGCGCGAAAAGAGGTGCTGTTTACATCCGCGAAGGAAAGCGCGAAGGAAAAGCACGGCTACGCGGTGAATTGGGAGACCGGTAAGATGACGAGGCTGGACTCGGAACCCGGGACGCACAACTACATTGCAAGCGAAGACGGCGCGTTCCTGTTCGATGTATTCAGCAGCGAGGCCGGCGCCAATACCCGGGGCGCCGCTGCGCCTGTCGCAAAGCGCAGCGTGATCCGCAGCAGCAACGGCAGGCTGCTTGCAAGCCTGCTCGATTCGCCCAACCCGCTCGAAGGATACGACCGTCCGCGTACGCTGGAAAATACCGTCGTTGCAAATGACGGCACGGAGCTCTACGGCAAGCTCATACTTCCCACCAATTTCGACGAGCACAAGAAATATCCCGTCATCGTCTACCTCTACAACGGTCCGCATGTGCAGCTGATCAAGAACGGCTTCCCCGGCACCGGCAACCTGTGGTACGAATACCTCGCGCAGCACGGCTATATCGTCTGGACGATGGACGGACGCGGCTCTTCGAATCGCGGCCTGAAGTTCGAACAGGCCACCTTCCGTAAGCTCGGAACGGTTGAGATGGAAGATCAGCTGAAAGGTATCGACTTCCTGAAATCCCTGCCTTACGTGGATACGGCGCGGATGGGCGTGCACGGCTGGAGCTTCGGCGGCTTCATGACCACCAGCCTGATGCTGCGCCATCCGGGCGTATTCAAGGTCGCGGTGGCCGGCGGCCCGGTGATGGATTGGTCCATGTACGAGATCATGTACGGCGAGCGCTATATGGATACGCCGGAGCAGAATCCTGAGGGCTACAAAAACAGCCTGCTCTATGACAAGGTACAGAACCTGAAGGGCAAGCTGCTCGTCATCCATGGGGCGCAGGACGCGACGGTGGTCTGGCAGCACAGCGTCAACTTCCTGAAAGCCTGCGTCGATAAAGGCGTGCAGGTCGACTATTTCATCTACCCGGGATACGAGCATAACGTACGCGGCAAGGATCGCGTGCACCTGATGCAGAAGATCACCGATTATTTCGATGACTATCTGAAGTAGATTTTAGATTGAAGATTGAAGATTTAAGATTGAAGAACGGCAGGCCGTGCAAATCTTCAATCTTAGATCTTCAACTATCAATACCGCCAATCTGCCACCGTTGGCCGGTACAGCGTTATGTAGTCCTTGCTGTCCCGGATCTCCTGCGGCGGCTTGTTGATCAGCCTGAAGCAGACGACCTTGTTGCGGTTCGATACACCGGAAAACCAATGATCCAGGTTTTTGCAGATGATATCGCATTCCGCTGCAAGCGCGGTGCTGTCGGAAATAGGCGTCCGGGTGATGACGGTGAACATAGGCAGGCAGCTGCTGTCGCAGTTGATGCTGACTCCCAGGATCCTCGGAGCGCCGTTGGAGGCGGGGTCCGTTGATATCGGAAATTCCAGGTTCGATGCCAGCTCGCGCTGCAGTTCCTGCTGCTGGGCTATGACCCGCGGCACCATGCGGTACCGGATATTCCAGCCGGCCGGCTGAAGCGTGCTCATAGCCATGGTCTGCTGCAGCAGCGCATCTACGAAGTCGTGAGCGTCCAGCTGCTGCTCCGTTTTGTAAAACCAGTCGACGGCATTCAGGCCCTGCATGCGGTACAGTCCGATTTCCAGGCCCATCAGCTTCCAGCTCCCCGAGATGCGGCTGAAGGTCGTCGCGAAGCCCAGCTCGCGGACGTCGACGGGCAGATGCCCGAATGTCGCCAGGGTAGGGCGGCCCGGCTGAAAGAAGCTGAAGGTGTATTCCTGCTCCGTGCCTTCGCGGAAGGTCATCGCCGACGTAGTATCGGGCCGCAGCTTATTGCTGAAGAGCTGGTGCTCCACTTCCGGCTTGTTTCTAAGCGGCAGGCCGTGCAGCAGCTTCACGAGCCGCCGAAGCCGCACCCGGTCGCTGTCGGACTTGCGGATCCCGTCGCTGCAGAGCTTCAGGATGGCTTCCGTGCGGCCTTCCGACAGGCCGCGCAGCACCAGGCCATTCAGGCTGTCCACTTCCCGGCGGAAGGAGGCATCGATGGCATCGTCGACCTTCAGCTGGCTCCGGCAGCTGCCGAACAAGACTGCAGCAAATACCAGCAGGGTATATTGAATCTTCATGACTTATGGGTTGCTGCAACAATTAGGCAGGTATCCGCCGGGCGCAGCCTGCTTATTGCGCTGCGGAATGCTGCGCCAGCTCTTCCCAGTATTCGGCCGCGCGCCGGGTATGCGGGATTACGATCGTACCGCCCACGATATTGGCTACGGCGAAGATCTCGTACATCTGCTCCGTCGTGACGCCTTCGTCATGGCATTTGCCGAGGTGATACTTGATGCAGTCGTCGCAGCGCAGGACCATGCTGGCAACGAGGCCGAGCATTTCCTTGGTCTGGACAGGCAGCGCTCCTTCCGAGTAGGTATTGGTATCTAAGTTGAAAAGCCGGTTGATGACCTTGTTGTTTTTCGACAGGATCACCTCGTTCATCTTCGCGCGGTAATCGTTGAATTCCTGGATGCTGTTGCTCATGCGGCGAAGGTCGGGGGCAATTGGGCAATTAGCCAATTGGTGAATTAGTCAATTAGTCAATTAGTCAATT
>JASLDA010000240.1 GCA_030151745.1 Chitinophagaceae bacterium
CTCCCGATCCACTGCAAACTGCCTACTGCAAACTGCTCACTGCAACTTGAAAAGAGATTCACTTAGCGACCTGCCACCGGCCGCTGGCCGAAGAACGCCCCACCATTAAACATCAAACATTAAACATACTCACCTCCCATAAGCCAGGGACAACACCCGGTAGGGCTTGGACTGCAGCTGAACGGAATCTTCGCCCAGGAACTGCCCGAGCTCCTTCGGCACGGCGGCATCGTTGGCAATGATCAGGATATCCGGCCGGCTCTTGCTTACATACCAGAATACCTGCATCGACGGCGGCACGGCCGAAAGGCCCTGCATATGCACAAACTGCATCAGGGGAGTATGCCACTTCTGCCGGGCGCTTTCGGCGGCCTGGCGGGTCCCGGCCGGCACGTCCGCCAGGAAAGGCGCCAGTAGGGAAGTCGCCTGGTACTGCGGATGCTCGAAGGCCAGGAACTCCAGGGGATAAAAGATCACGCTGGCCCTGGTCGCCGAGCGGTCCGGCTCCAGCGGCGACTGGATCACCACGGCCTTCAGGCTGTCCCAGGGGCGCGAGATCGCGGGGATCGACTGCAGCCGCCTGTAGTCGGCCCGGGAAATGCGGTCCGTCTGATAGGTCCCTTTGCTGAAGCTCCGGTTATCAACGAGCCCCGCAAGCGGCAGCACGACGCACAAGGCGGCCGGCCAATACCGCTTTGCAGCGGTCATCGCCGGCAAACAGACGATCAGGATCCCGACGGCAGCAAGAGGAATCGTATTGGTGAAGAACTGCGCGCTGTCGGCGACCGAATCGACGGTGAGAGCCCAACCGGCCACCCCGGAGAAAAGCAGGATGCCGATACCCCACAGCATGCGCCGCGATCCCGGAGCGAGCGGTCCGGCTGCGCGCAGGAACAGGAGCAGCAGGGCATAAGGCCAGAGCATTGCCAGGTTTGCGAGAACGGGCAGCACCAGCCCCGGGTGCAGCCGGAAACCGGATAGGGCCGCGTCTCCAGTCGTGTAGAACGGCAGAGGACCGCTCAGTCCGTAGTAAAGCAGCGCCAGCCAGCCGGGAAGCAGCAGGAGCAGGGACCGGACCTCCCAGCTCTGACGCCGCGGAGCTCCCCTATCGCGCCGGGCCGCGATCACCGCCATGCCGGTCAGCGAAAGCGGCAGCATCGGCGTATAAAAAAGCCCGGCCAGGGCCAGCAGCCAGGGAAGCCCGGCCGGCTCGCGGTCGCGCAGGCGCTGCAGCAGCGCGCAGGCGAAGATCCCGTACATCAGCAGCTTCGGGTACTGGGCTACAGGCGCGGGCAAAAGATTGCAGCCCCCGATCCAGGAGGCGGGGAACAGCGCGGCAAGCGGCGTAAAGAGCAGCAAGGGCGCCACCATCATTGCAACCGGCGCCGGCAGCCTGCTCTCCGTTTTCAGCAGCCGGTAAAGCCCCATGCCGAAAAGCGCCGCCAGGAGCGGGAACTGCACCAGCGGTAAGGCATAGATGGCCCGGAGATCGCAGACCCGCGCCAGCATGGCCAGGCACCAGATATCTCCCCAGTGGTAAGGCTGCGCAACGGAAGCGGCGGGCGTCGCAAGATCGGCCAGGCGGTTTTCCTGCCCGCTCAGCAGCAGGTGATCGGCCAGCCGTGCATAGTAGCTCAGGTCGCCGGCGGGATATTTCAGGTGCTGGGCATCCGAAAAAAAGGCCTGGGCGTAGAACAGGACGAAGCCGGTCAGGCCAATAAGCCCTGCCAGCCATTCGCCTTTTATACGTCCCCCCGGGCCGCGGCGCGCTGCGATGCCGGCTACAAGCAGCGGCGCCGGCAGCAGGACGCTCATTCCTCCGGTCTGCAGGACAGCGAAAACGGATACCAGCAGCGCCAGCCCGCTCAAGGCATGCTCAAAGCAAATGAGCGGCAGCCCCCTGCGACGGAGCAGCCGGTACAGCGCAAAACCGGTCAGGCTGCTAAGCAGCAGCGCAAGCGCTCCGCAGAGCAGCCCCAACGGCAGATCGCCCCAGGCGAGAAAGGCAGCGTTTTCGATGCGGCAAAATTCCGGATTCGCGCATATAAAAAAGCAGCGGTCCGGAAAGGGCCGCTGCAGGGGTCAGAGGGCAGGTTAAGAGAATACGTCGCGCTGCGGCGGAAACCACCGGGAGCCGCCTCAGCCCTCCTCCGGCTCGAGCGCGGCACACCGGTGCTTTGCCGGAACAAAGGAAGCACGCCGCCGGCAACCGAGGGTGTGAGTTTAGTTGTAGAAGCCCTTCCTGCCTGCTTAGCCCCGAAATAAGAGGCAGGCAGCGTGAACGCTAAACATTCTCTAAGCTTCCGGGCGGCATAGTTTGAATGCTTAGCTTTATAGCAGGTGCCGGGATCACCCTTGCCGCCGCCATTTCAACCTACATCATTAAATCTCAGATATTAATGGAAGCAACCACAACAGCCGCACCCTCCGGCGGTGCGTTTCTCATTCAGCCCTCCGCTCCCGAAGCGACCTTCACGCCCGAGGATTTCAGCGAGGAGCAGCGGGCTATCGCGCACATGTGCGCCGATTTCCTGGAAAAGGAAGTACTTCCCAAGCTTGCGGCCATCGATGCGCAGGAGCCCGGCCTGATGGAAAGCCTGCTGAACAAGGCCGGCGAGCTGGGGCTTCTGGGCGCGGCTTTCCCGGAAGCCCTCGGCGGCCTCGGCGAGGATTTCATCACCTCCTGCATCATCACGGAATCCCTGGGCGGGGGGCATTCCTTCCCCGTGGCGGTGACGGCGCATAACGGCATCGGCTCCCTTCCGATTCTCTATTTCGGCACCGAAGCGCAGAAGCAGAAGTACATCCCGAAGCTCGCCAGCGGCGAAATGAAGGGCGCATATGCGCTGACCGAGCCGGGCTCCGGCTCGGATGCCCTCGGAGCCAAAACGACCGCGGTGCTCAGCGAAGACGGCAAGAGCTATATTCTCAACGGGCAGAAGATCTGGATCACGAACGCGGGCTTCGCGGATGTGTTTACCGTCTTCGCCAAGGTTGACGGCAAGGATTTCAGCGCATTCATCGTGGAGAAAGGGACGCCCGGCCTGAGCCTGGGCGCGGAGGAGCACAAGATGGGAATCAAGGGGTCCTCGACCCGCCAGGTATTCTTCGAAAACGTGACCATCCCGGTCGAGAACCTGCTCGGCGAGATCGGCAAGGGGCATATCATCGCATTCAACATTCTCAATATCGGCCGGCTGAAGCTCTGCGCCGCAACCCAGGGCGCAGCTAAAGGTGCGATGAAGATCTCGGTGACCTATGCCGCCACCCGCGAGCAGTTCAAGACGCCCATCGCGCAGTTCGGCGCCATCCGGCACAAGATCGCCGAGATGGTGATCCGGGTGATGGCTACGGAAAGCGCCATGTACCGCGCAGCCAAATGGATCGACGAAAAGGAGCATGAGCTGAGCGGAGCCGGCAAGGAACCGGGAGCGGCCCTGCTGGGAGCTGCCGAAGAGTACGCGATCGAATGCGCGATGCTGAAGGTGATCGGTTCCGAAACCCTGGACTACGTCGTCGACGAAGGCGTGCAGATCCACGGGGGGAACGGCTTCTCCGACGAGTACGACATCAGCCGCGCCTACCGCGACAGCCGCATCAACCGCATCTTCGAAGGCACGAACGAGATCAACCGGCTGCTTACGCTGGACATGTACCTGAAGCGCGCGATGAAGGGCCGCATCAACCTGATGGGGCCGGCCATGAGCGTGCAGAAAGAGCTGATGAGCATCCCCGATTTCGGCGGCGGGGACGAGGGCGGCTTCACGGCGGAGATCAAGGCCGTCGATGCATTCAAGAAGGCGATCCTCATGTGCGCCGGGGGCGCTGTGCAAAAGCTCATGCAGAATATCGAAGGCGAGCAGGAAGTACTGATGTACCTGACCGATATGGCTCTGGATACCTTCCAGGCCGAGAGCCTGCTGCTGCGCGCCCGGAAAATGGAAGCCGCGGGCAATGAGAAGGCCGCGCTGCTGGCCGATGCCGCCCGGACCTTCATCTCAGACGCGGCCGACCGGATCGCGCATGCAGGCCGCAATGCGATCAACGCTTTTGCCGACGGGGATGAGCAGCGCATGATGCTCATGGGCCTGAAACGCTTTACGAAGGTGCAAAACTTCAATACCAAAGAGGCCCGCCGCCGCATCGCCAAAGCCGCCATGGAAGCGGGCGGATACCCGCTTCCATGGTAATTCCTCTATTAATTCATAAAGAAAAGCGCGGCCCGGAAGAGCTGCGCTTTTCTTTATGAATTCCCGCCACTCCCATATTACCAATTTACCCCTTGATAAATACCGGATTTAAAGCGCTGCGGCCGGGAAAAGCCGATGGCGGCAAGGCTGGCACAGGATTTCTAAGAAGGAACATAATCCGGGAATCCTTAGCGCCCTCGGGCAATGCATGCGCTGCC
>JASLDA010000244.1 GCA_030151745.1 Chitinophagaceae bacterium
TACGAGTAGATCGCATAAACGTTGCCCGAAGTGGCTATCGGGTTGCTGCCGGAGATATAGTTATTATCGTAGGTAAGCGTCGAGGCCGCACCGGTTCCCGCGCTCGGGTCCATGTGGGCCTGGTTATTATACAGGCCATAAACAGCCGCTGAGGCCATCGAGCAGTTCAGGTTCAGGTTGTTGTTATTTGCCGTCAGGTCACCGACACCGGTAGCGAAGTTTACCATGTAGACCGTTCCATTCTGGCCGGAGGCGATGCTGAGCTGGTTGTAACGCACAGTGATGACGCTGTCATACTGCACATTGATAGCGTAGCAGGTATTCGTCGAGCCGCCGACGCTGATCGTATTTCCCTGCGCGGCAGTGGTGCCGCCGAAGCGGTTGTTCTTGTCGTAAACAGCCGCGCTGGAGCTGATACCAACGAAGGAAATCCCGCGCGTTACGCCGGAGATATTGTTTGCGGTGAAGACGTTGTAGCTGTTCGTGGAAGCCGCAGTGGTGCCGGTCGAGGACAGTGTCGAAGTCGACCCTGCCAGCGTATGCGCCCCGCGGATACCGATCGTATTTGTATACGTCTTTTCCAGCGTGATGCGGCAGTTGTTGATGACAACATTCTGGCAGCCGTCGAATGGAGCGGTGCTGCTCAGCTTTACCAGGCTGTACCCCCACTCCATCCAGGTAGTGCTGGTGGTGTTGGCGCTGGATTCCGCAAGGTTCATCGAATTGATCTCCACATAGTCCGTCCCCTGGATGTAGAAGATACCGTCAGCCGTCGTGCTGGTACCCACAAAGGCCGTCAGCGTGTTGCCGTTACCGTTGAAGATAAGCTTCTTGGTAGCGGACGTGGAAGCATTCAGCGTCGCAGACCCCAACAGGTAGCCTCCTACGGGGGCCGTCTGATTGGCAGTCAGGTTGATGATCGCCCCACCCGTTCCTACACCCTGGGCGTTTAACGCCCGGATCACGGAATCCAGCGTGGGGTACAGCGTACTCGGCACGTTTATCGTACCCGTCAGCTGCGCTCTGGAGGCGACGGCAACGCATAGCAGCGCGGCGCAACACCATAGAAAACGGAGATGTGTTTTCATAGATTTTTAATCAAATAGTCGAGCGGTTTTTAACAATTCCGGCCTGTCACACCGAGTGAGAAATTTCAGAAGGGCAATTTAACTACACATTGGGCCGAAAACAACATTGTCATAACTTTTTTTACCAAAAAGATCGACAATGTCGTACGTACACCGAATTAGTGTAACTGACATGACATTCTCTCGCGCTTTACCGACAAGCTCTAGACATTTACCGCCTTTTCAGCCGATTCTCCAAACGCTTGAAAGCCTAAAGCCGTCTATTGGGAGCGCTGGACAGTGTCCTGGTGGCCGGACAACTTAAAATTCATTCGATTATGTGAGATCTCCCCCGGCCAGCGCTACAACTTCCGCCGCAGCTGTGGCAGAAGCGGCCGTCTCGGCTCCCAGCAGCTGCCACAGCTGCCTGTAGTCATCCTGCATCCGCTCCCGCCGCGGCCCGTCTTCCAGCAGCGCGCACAGCTCGCGGAGCAGCGCTCCTTCGTTGAAATCGTTCTGGATCAGCTCCTTCACGATTTCGCGACCCATGATCAGATTCACCAGGGAAATAAACGGGACCTTCACCAGGCGCTTCGCCAGCCAGAACGATAGGGGATTCCCGCGATAGCAAACCACCTGGGGCACGCCGAACAATGCGGTCTCAAGAGTCGCAGTCCCGGAAGTAACCAGGGCCGCACGGCTTTGCTTCAACAGGTTGTAGGTGTCGTTCCTCAGCAGCATCACCTGCCGGTCGCCGATCAGCTCCTGATACAGCGCATCGGGCTGCGCAGGGGCTCCGGCCACGACGAAGCTGTACTCCGGGAAATGCGCCTGCATCCTGAGCATCAGGGGCAGCTTTTTACGGATCTCCATCTCGCGGCTGCCCGGGAGCAGCGCAATCACCGGCATATCGGTCATCAGGGGAACCGCCGGCTCCTGCCGTTCGGCAGCGATCACCTCCAGCAGGGGATGCCCGACATAATCGACCGGGAAGTTCCATTTTGCATAAAAGGCCTTTTCGAAGGGTAAGATGACCAGCATCTTATGCACATCGCGGCGGATGGCATGCACCCGGCCTTCCTTCCAGGCCCAGATCTGCGGCGAGATATAATACGCGATCCGGTAGCCCAGGGGCCGGGCCCATTTCGCAATGCGCATATTGAAGCCGGGATAATCGATCAGGACAATCACATCCGGCTTAAAGGCATCTATATCCTTTTTGCAGAAATCGATATTGCGCAGGATGGTGCCCAAATGCTTCAGGACCTCCACGAAGCCCATAAAAGCCAGGTCGCGGTAGTGCTTTACCAGCACTGCGCCGGCAGCTTCCATCTTGTCCCCGCCCCAGGCCCGGATCTCGGCCGCCGGGTCCTGCAACCGGATGGAGCGGATCAGGTTGCTGCCGTGCAAGTCACCGGAAGCCTCCCCCGCAATGATATAATACCGCATGCCTGCAAGTTCTGGGCAATTTGTGAATTGGTGAATTTGCGAATGCCTTTAGCTTATAGATAATTAGTCAATTAGTCAATTCGCCAATTCGTCAATTGTGTTTGGAAAGGCCTGTCAACTTGTACATCTTAAATGCTGAAAATATACTTTCCCTGTGTCGACCTGGATTCCGGGCCGCATTCACAAATTCACCAATTCGCACATCCACAAATTAAAGCCGCTCCCGGAAAGAAGCGGCCTTATGGTAAGCTAAGTACCTCGCCCTACCCAATTGACTAATTCACCAATTGGCTAATTGACCAATTATCAAGCGGCGCTCAAATAATTAAGCCGGTCGCCGTGCTCGATCTTCTCCCGGGCGTAATCGGCTGTAAGGTGGAATTCGTCAACTTTCTTGGCCTGGCTCGGCAGCTCGAACATCGCGTCGGTGAGGATCATCTCGCAGATCGCGCGCAGGCCCCGGCCGCCGAGCTTGAACTCAACGGCTTTAGAAACCATATAATCCAGGGCGCTGTCCTCGACGACCAGCCTAATGCCTTCCAGCTCGAAAAGACGCTTGTACTGCTTTACCAGGGCGTTCTTGGGCTCGGTCAGGATGCGGCGCAGGGCATTTGCGTCCAGCGGGTTCAGGTAGGTCACCAGCGGCAGGCGGCCCAGCAGCTCGGGGATCAGGCCGAAGCTGCGCAGATCCTGAGCATTCACGTACTGAAGCAGGTTCGCCCGGTCGATGTTCTTGGCCGTATTGATCGCATTGTAGCCGATCGAGCTTTTCTGCACCCGGCGCGCGATCATCTTGTCGATGCCTTCGAAGGCGCCTCCGCAGATGAACAGGATGTTCTGGGTATTCACCTTGATCATCTTCTGCTCGGGGTGCTTGCGGCCGCCCTGGGGCGGAACCATTACGTCTGATCCTTCGAGCAGCTTCAGCATGGCCTGCTGCACGCCTTCCCCGCTTACGTCCCGGGTAATGGACGGATTGTCGCCTTTGCGGCCGATCTTATCGATCTCGTCTATGAATATGATGCCCTTTTCGGCGGCGGCCACGTCGTAATCGGCGGCCTGCAGCAGCCGGGAAAGGATGCTCTCTACATCCTCGCCCACATAGCCGGCCTCGGTAAATACCGTCGCGTCGACGATAGCGAAAGGTACCTGCAGCAGGCGTGCGATGGACTTGGCCAGCAGGGTCTTCCCCGTACCGGTCTCGCCCACCATAATGATATTGCTCTTCTCGATCTCGACGTCGTCGTCGGTGGAACGCGGATGGGTGAGGCGCTTGTAGTGATTGTACATAGCTACGCTCAGCACCTTCTTGGCATCGTCCTGCCCGATCACATATTGATCCAGGAACGCCTTGATCTCCATCGGCTTATGAAGCTTGTGCTTGCTCAGGTCGCCCTGCTTCGAGGTGGTGCCGCCCTTCTGGGGCGTCAGGGTTTCCTGCAGCAGGCTATGCGCGTTCTCGATGCAGGCATCGCAGATATTGCCCTTCAGTCCCGTAAAAAGAATATTCACCTCGCTCTCGCTGCGGTCGCAGAAGGAGCATTTCCGTTCAGTCGTCTTTGCCATGGATTTTCCGGGTGTAGCGGGCAAAGATAAGACCTCAATTAGTGAATTTGTCGATGAGTTGATTCGTCAATTGAAACATTGATATGCAATTTGTGAATTAGTGAATTTGTGAATGAGCGAATTGGTGAATGCCGGCGGCTCCTGCGCTTTACATCCATTCAGCCTCACAGGAACTTCACCTGCACTTCCAGGTCGCTGTTCCTTCCCTTGTCGTCCGTGCAGGAAACTTTCAGCCGGGGGCCTTCCGGCAGGAACAGCAGCTTTTCCCCCGCTGCCGCCGCTTTGTAGAACCGGTCGTTCACGTACCAGTACACGGTACGCACATCGCTGGCGGCCTGGCAGCCCAGCTGCAGGCCTTGCCTGCCCCGGTCGGTAATGAGGTAGGTAAGGCCGCCCTGCAGGGTCGTTATCCGCGGCGGCTGCCCGTCGAACACTCTGCCGCAGGCGGGATTATGCGAAGGGATGCGCTCGTACGGGATATGCCTCGACTCATACCAGGCCGCGAGCTCCGGCGCGATATCCCGCATCATCTTCGTGGCGTACCCGCTTGCGGGCAGGCAGCTCGTGCAATAGCTGAATGTTCCGTCCGGGCTCAGCCAGACTTCCCGCTGGTGATTGCAGCGCTTCGCGCCGGAGACACCCGGGATATAGTAGTCCATCACCTGCTCCCCGCAGGAATCGGCCGGCAGCAGCCCGGTATAGCGGCAGACGAAACGCGTCTGCAGCTCCCCGGGCGCCTGCAGCCATTCCGCGGCGGCATCGCGGTCCACGGCATTGAACAGGCGGAACAGCAGGGGTGTCGCGGTGGCGGCCCCGCTCAGGCTGGCCACACCGCGGCCGTTGAAGTTGCCCAGCCATACGCCGATCGTATAGCGGCCGTTATAGCCTACGCTCCAGGCGTCCTTCCGGCCATAGCTGGTCCCTGTTTTCCAGGCGATCCTCGGCACATTGCGGGCTGCATCGGCGAGCTGCGGCATATCCGGGCGGGCCAGCTCGCAGAGCGTATGGCTCACCATCCAGGCCGCTGCGGGGCTCAGTACCCGCACCGTATTGGTATCGGGCTTCCCGGGGGTCCAGCGCAAGCTCTGTGCCCTTCCGCCGTTCGCCAGGGCGGCATACAGCACGCAAAGCTCTTCCAGCCGGACGGTGCAGCCACCCAGGATCATGGAAAGCCCCAGCCGGCGCCGCTGCTCCCGGACGGAACGGAACCCGGCGTTGCCCAGCTCCTGCGCGAACCGCTGCACGCTCAATTGCTGCAGCACCTTCACCGCCGGGATATTGAGCGATTGGCGCAGGGCCTCGTCCACGCTCACCGGCCCGTGAAACTGCAGGTCGTAATTCTCGGGGCAATAGCCGGCGAGATTGATCGGCACGTCGTTGATGACCGTCTGCGGCGTTGCATAGCCTGCATCGTAGGCGAGCCCGTAGAGAAAGGGCTTCAGCGTGGAGCCGGGGCTGCGCAGAGCCTTCACGCCGTCCACCTGCCCGTTGTGAGCGCGATCTGCAAATTCCGGGGAACCGATATAAGTCAGCACTTCGCCGCTGCGGTTGTCCAGGATCAGCACGGCTGCATTATGCACCTGCTGCAGCCGGAGCCCCTGGACATAGCTGCTCACGATATCGCCGGCCATCAGCTGCATCCGCGCGTCGACGCTGCTGCGGATATCGAGCTGTCCCGGGAATGCGAAACGGAGCCTCCACGCAAACTGGGGCGCGGCATCGGGGGCCTGCAGCCGCCGCGCCTCAAGAGGCTCCCGCAGCGCGTCATCGATCAGGCTCGAATCGAACAGGCCCGCGGCCCGGAAGCGCTGCAGCCATTTGTTGCGCTCCCGGACGATCCGCGCATTGTCCCGGCCCATGACGAGGCTGTTCGGCCGGTTGGGAATAATGCTCAGGGCCGTCAGCTCGGCCAGGGAGAGCTGGTCGGGGCTTTTATCGAAATACAGCAAAGAAGCAGCCTTCACCCCCTGGATATTCGAGCCGTAGGGCACCAGGTTCAGGTATAGCTGCAGGATCTCCGCTTTGGAACAGTGCAGCTCGAGCTGTACCGCACGGAACATCTCCACCAGCTTGTTTACATAGCTGCGGCGCTTCGGCCGAAGCAGCCGCGCCACTTGCATCGTGATCGTCGAAGCACCGGAAGTGCGCTTCATCCGGAACAGGTTATTGCCCAGGGCGCGCAGCACGGCAAGCCCGTTTACACCGGGATGTCGGTAGAAATACCGGTCTTCCTTGAAAAGAAGGGCCTTGCTGAGCTCCGGCGTGATCTCGCCCGGCTCGGTGCGAAACCTCCATTGCTGGTCCGAAGCCAGGAAAGCGTGCATCACATGCCCGTTGCGGTCGCGGATCAGCGGCGCATAAGGGATCTCCGTTTTCAGCGGGAAGCAGAGATCGAGAACGATGAAAATTCCGGCGAGCGCCAGCAGGAAGCGCAGGATCTTCCAGCTGCGTCGCCTCCAGGATTTTCGCCCCACGTCCATTTGGAACTAATGCATTCTGAGATGCGGCCAGGAGATCAGCGCTTCACCAGCCGGTAATAGGTCCGCCCGAAGTTCGACTCCTGGTCGGCCTTCACCCCGTTATACGTCATATAATCGATCGTCTGCCGGATGCAGTCCCCGCTTTGGTCTATGCGATAGTGCCAGTCGACCGTATCCTCGTCGCCGGAAGGGAAGCGGAAATAGATCCGGTAACATTCGGCATTTCCGGTGCCGTATTCCGGGTTCTGCAGGTTGCCGAAGCCCAGGATGGTAGCGGAATCGGCGGAGCCGGTTATCAGGTATGACTTGTAATCGGTCACCAGCGGCACCGTCCGGCAGGGCTGATCGACCGTCACGCCGGCCCGGCCGCCCTGCAGCAGGTCCACCCCCGCATTGTCGACCAGCCGGAAGGCGATCCCCTGGGCGGCGGGCACCGTGATGCAGGTGTCCGGGGCATTCTTGTTACAGCTTGCGAACAGGACGCTTATCACGGCCAGGGAACATAGGAAGCGGGACATATTACTGATTTAAGATCGAAGATCGGAGTTTTAAGACTGGCGAGGCGTTAAGGGACAGACAGGCAGATATAACGTTGTAATCCAGCTCGCAAGTATGAAGGCATGTATACGAAACTACGTCAAACGCTGCCTTGCGGCGCCGGACGCGGCCTTCGTTGATGTTAAATCAAAGCTTATACCGGCAGGAAGACGCCGGCGGGACGCGAAATCCCGGGAGCTGCGTCTCCATCCATTACGTATGATTTACCTTCGCGCCATGTCCGCTACATCCGCAGCACCGCAAACCGCTACTCTGGAGCAGGCCCTTAAGCTGGGGCTCCGCGAGGAAGAATTCGAACAGATCAAATCCATTCTCGGCCGTACGCCCAATTTCAACGAGGTAGCCATGTACTCG
>JASLDA010000254.1 GCA_030151745.1 Chitinophagaceae bacterium
GCGCCTACCCTGCATTTTAGAGCTAGTATTGTGCGCATCTCACTGCCATGCCCTTCCATTCCGACAGACGCTTCGTCGCATTCCTGCTTCATCTGCTGGTCTGGGGATCTCTGGCATTCGTGCTCCTGCTCTACCCGCCCCTGTCCTGGGGTATCAAGGTCCCTGCCGCGTTCTGGGGACAGCAGATCCTGCTGCTCATCGTGCTGGTCGCCATTTTCTACGTGAACGCCCGCGTGATCGTGCCCCGCACCCTGCTGCGCCACCGGACCACGATATTCATCCTGAGCGTCATCGGCCTGATGCTGGGCGCGCAGCTGATCACCTTTCTTTACAACCACACCTCTCATTTCAAGGAGCTGCTCGACAAGGCCTTCGGCGTGCGGCGCCGGCATCCCCGGGGCATAGACACTTTTGTGCTGGCCTTGTCGATGGGCGTCATCGGCGTCAGCACGACCCTGCGCATCGTCCAGCACTGGCAGGAAGCAGAAACCCTGCGCCAGCAGCTGGAACAGCAGCATACGAACTCGGAGCTCGCCTTTCTGAAAGCCCAGATCAACCCGCATTTCTTCTTCAATACGCTCAATAACATCTACGCGCTGACCTATGTAGACGTGCCCGCATCGCGAGAGGCCCTGCATACCTTAAGCCGGATGATGCGCTACCTGCTCTACGAAACCCGCAACGACACCACCCTCCTCAGCCGCGAGATCAGCTTCGTAAGAGACTACCTGGCCCTGATGCGGCTGCGTCTCAGCGACAGCACCCGGCTCGAAGTACATATTCCCGAGACACCCGAGGATTTTCCCATCGCGCCGATGCTGCTGCTGCCCTTCGTCGAGAATGCCTTCAAGCACGGGATCAGCGCCATGCACGAAGGCAGCATCTACATCTCGATCCGGCAGGCAGGCCCGAGGCTGGAGGTTCTGATCCGGAACAGCAATCATCCCGCCGAATATGCGGATCCCGAGGGCAGCGGCATCGGGATGGCAAATACGCGGCGGCGCATGGACCTGCTCTATCCCGGCCGCCATGAGCTGCAGGCCGGCGTGCAGGGCGCCGATCTTTACGTTGTAAGTCTAAAACTGGATCTCGCCGATGTCAAAGCTTAAATGCATCGCTGTGGACGACGAGCCCCTGGCCCTCAAGCTGGTCAGCAGCTTCGTCGGACAGACACCGTTCCTGGAGCTTGCCGCCGCCTGCTCCAGCGGCATAGAAGCCCTTGAAATCATCCATCGCGAAACCGTGGATCTCCTGTTCCTGGACATCCAGATGGCGGACCTGAACGGCCTGGAGCTGGCCCGGGTGCTGAGCGGGAGCGGCGGCAGGCAGCCCCGGGTGGTCTTTACGACGGCCTACAACCATTTTGCCGTCGAGGGATATAGGGTCAATGCGGTAGACTACCTGCTGAAACCGTTCAACTACGAAGAGTTCCTGCGCGCGGCGGAGAAGGCGCGCAGGTCGGTACAGGCCGGCGAGAGCCCCTGGCCGGCGCCGGGGCCGGCCCTGTTCATCAAGGCGGAATACCAGTGGCTGCGCGTCGACTATGCGGAAATCCTCTACGCAGAGGGGCTGAAGGACTATATCAGGCTGCACCTGGCGGAGCCTAGGAAGCCCATGCTATCGCTGACGACGCTGAAGGCGCTCGAAGACCGGCTGCCGCCGGGGCGGTTTCTGCGGGTGCACCGCTCGTTCATCGTGGCGCTCGATAAGATAACGGCCATTACCAAGACCTCGCTGCGTATCGGCGACACGGAAATACCCGTCGGCGAGCAATACAGGGACGCATTCCGCGAGATCACGCGGCACTGGCTGCTGTGAAGGGGGCGCGGTGGCCTGTTCGCCTGCAGAGTGCTACATTGTGCCCAATTCCTCCTAGCTGTGCAGGCGCCGCCCTCCTCCCTCGTTCAATTGCTGGCTGAGCTGACCGGGCTACTGCCCGCGGATGCCACACCGCTGTTCGCCATGACCCGCTCCGTAAAGCTGGAAGCCGGCGAAGCCTATATCCGCGAAGGCGATACCACCAAGCGGCTTGCATTCATCGAGCGGGGCATCATGCGGGCCTATACCACGAAGGCCAACGGCGAGGAAGCCACCTTATTTCTCCGGTGGGACGGTCAACTGATCGCCTCGCACGACACGATCATCCATCATCAGCCCGCGCGCTTTATCTACCGGGCGCTGGAGCCCACGCAGCTGCTCGAGATGGACTACGATGTACTGGAAAGCGTACTCCGGGAACACCCCGAGTACGAGCCGCTGCGGAACCACTTCCTGATGCGAATGCTTGCCGAAACCCTGCACGCGATCGAAACCTTCGTGCTCTGGACGCCGCAGGAGCGCTACCAGCAGCTGGTGGCGAACCGCCTGGATATCGTCAACCGCGTGCCCGACAAGTACATCGCATCCATGCTGGGCATCACCCCGGTCTCGCTCAGCCGCATCCGGCGCAGGATCGGGCAAGGACGTTAATTGCTTCGCTGCGCCCGCAATGCGCGGATACTCGCACTTCAATCAAGCCCCGGGCTTACAGATGCAGGAAAAAACCAACCGGGCAGCCGGTGCGCATTTAGGGGAAGCAAAAATTATCCTTTGTTAATCGCCGTTCTTAGCTATTGTAAACCGCCCCCGGCCTGGCCGGCTCTAGCTTTGGGGTATCAAATCATCCTGTTGCCATGTCCCAGTTCACGGATGCCGCCGCCCGCATTTTCACGGTCACCGCCGGCCGATATTTCGTCATCGCAGGCCTTCCTTTCCTGCTGTTCTACCTCCTGCTGCCCGGCCGACTGAAGCGGCTCAAGATCCAGAAGCGGCTTGCATCCCGCAAGGACTTTTTCCGGGAGATCTGGCATTCGATGCAGAGCACGATCATATTCACCATCATCGGCCTGCTGATATTCTACACCCCGCTCCGGCAATACACGCAATTCTACCGGGACACCGGGGAGCATCCGCTATGGATGATACCGCTCAGCCTGGTCGCGGGGCTCGTCATCCACGACACTTATTTCTACTGGCTGCACCGCCTGCTGCACCATCGCCGTCTTTTTAAACGGGCGCACCTGGTACATCATCAAAGCACCAACCCTTCGCCCTGGACCTCGTACAGCTTTCACCTGCTGGAAGCAATCCCCGAAGGGCTGGTGCTGCTTCCCGTGGTCATGATCCTCCCGATGCATACGATCAGCGTCGCGCTGTTTGTCGTAACCGGCTTCATCATCAACGTCTACGGCCATCTGGGATACGAGATCATGCCTAAAGGCTTCCGCTCGAGCTGGGCCTTCGAAGTATTCAACACCTCGGTTCATCATAACCTGCATCACAGCAGGTTCAAAGGGAACTACGGTCTCTATTTCCGGTTCTGGGACCGGGTCATGAAAACGGAACACCCGGACTACATCGACGAATACGACCGGGTACAGGCACAGCGCTTCGGCGCGGCGGGGATACAAAAGCAGGCGGATGGCGAAAGCCTTGCCGGGGCCGCGTAGCGCTGCCCCCGTGCGGCGGCTACCGGATCAGTATCACTTCTCCCTTCTGCTCCATCATGCGGCCTTCGCCCTCGTTGCAGCGGAACTTCAGGTAGTAATAGTAAGTTCCGATATCCTGCGCCCGGCCGTTGAAGCTGCCGTCCCAGCCCTCCCGCTCATTCTTCGTTTCAAAGACCACCTGTCCCCAGCGGTTCATGATGCGGAAGTTGCTGATCTCGTGGTGCCCCTGCGTGACGATGCCGAAGCGGTCGTTGCGCCCGTCGTTGTTCGGGGTGAAGGCATCCGGCAGCGTCACCTGGCAGCAGGGCTGCAGCAGGAGCAGCGCGCTGTCCGAGGCGGTACAGCCATATTCCGAGGTCACCGCCACCCGGATATAGCCGCTGCGCTCCACCACGCCCCAGCTCGTCGCGGCGGGCGGCCCCTTGAAGTACCGTTCGGGATACCAGCGGAAGGTATCGGTTGCGCTCTCCTGCAAGGCTTCGAAGACGATGCTGTCGCCCAGGCAGGAGGTCGGCGTGGTCATGCCCGTGATGCGGGCTGCCGGCGCAGCGTGCACCGTAACGGTATCGTAGGTCGTAAAGGATTTACAGCCGGCCGCCGTGCTGGTCAGGGCTATGATCTTGTCGCCCGGCGTGTTCCATTGTATGCCGTGCGGGCCTCCCGGGCTGCCGCCGTACTTGATACTGCCGTTGCTGAAATCCCATATGAAGCTGGTCACCTCAGGCGAGACGCGGTTCAGCGAGACGTCGACGATCTCATCGATGCAGGCATCTCGCTTAGCCACGGCATTCGCACTTGGCCGCGGGTTCACCGTCACGGGGAACAGGATCTCCTTTCCAATGCATCCCCGGTTATTCACCTGCACGCGTACATGGGTAAGACCGGATGAATCGAATTGTACCGTGATGGGTCCCTGCCCGCTTCCGTCCAGGATGAGGCTCCGCCCTACCGGGGTTTTCCAGTCATAGGTCAGGTTCTCCAGGTGGCTGCCGCTGTATAGGAACGCGGCCGTGTCGCCCTGGCAAACGGTGGAGCGCGACGCGAGGATTATGCCCCGCGGCCGGCTGCGTACGATGACGTCCTGCTTCGTGCGGATGCTCTCGCAGCCGTTATCGCTTTGCGTCACCCACCAGGTGACGGAATCTTCACGGTCGGTATTCGGCAAGGGAGGCACGCTCGTGCCGGCCGATCCGCCGGAGGGCACGCCGTACCATTTGAGATCCTGGCCGGTTCCCGTCAGCGGCAGCGGCACATCGTCGACGCAGTACAGGACGGGCGTCACCACCTTGGGCGGCGCCGGCATGGGGCTTACGAAGACCATGGCGGAGGTAGG
>JASLDA010000431.1 GCA_030151745.1 Chitinophagaceae bacterium
GGTGGTCTTCGACGAGCGGGTGGATATCTACTTCGCGCGGCAGCTTATCAACGAGCGCCTGCAGGAAGCCGTCGAAGACATTCCCCGGGGAATGGGACGCCCGGAGCTGGCGCCCGTCTCCACCGGGCTGGGCGAGATCTATCAATACCTGCTGCGCCCCAAGCCCGGCGCCGAAGACAAATACACGCCCATGGACCTGCGCAGCATGCAAGACTGGATCGTCGCGCGCCAGCTCTTCGGCACCAAGGGCGTGGCCGAAGTGAACTCATTCGGCGGGCAGCTCAAGCAATACGAGGTCGCGATCGCCCCGGAGCGGCTGCGGGCGGCCAAGGTCAGCATACCGGAGATCATCACCGCGCTGGAGCGGAATAACGAGAACACCGGCGGCGCGTATATCGACAAGCAGCCGAATGCGTACTTCATACGCGGCATCGGGCTGGTGCGCAGCCTGGACGACATCGGCAATATCGTGATCCGCAGCAACGGCGGCATCCCGCTCCTGCTGCGCCATGTAGCCACGCCTCGGATCGGCAGCGCTGTCCGCTACGGGGCGATGACCTACAACGGTGAAGAAGAGGTCGTGGGAGGCATCGTGATGATGCTCAAGGGCTACAACAGCGCGGAAGTGGTCCGGCTGGTGAAAGCCCGGCTGGAGACGATTCGCAAAGCCCTGCCCGCCGACGTGACCATCGAGCCGTTCCTGGACCGCACGACGCTGGTGGATCATGCGATCGGCACCGTCCAGCGAAACCTGGTGGAAGGAGCGCTGATCGTCATCTTCGTCCTGGTGCTGTTCCTGGGCAATCTGCGCGCCGGGCTGATCGTAGCCTCGGCCATCCCGCTCAGTCTCCTGTTCGCCTTCGGCATGATGCACGTCTTCGGTGTCAGCGCCAACCTCATGTCGCTTGGCGCGATCGATTTCGGATTGATCGTAGATGGGGCGGTGATCATCGTCGAAGCCTGCATGCTCCGGCTCTCCGGCATGCGGCAGCGTCGCCTGACGGCCGCCGAGATGGACGGGGCCGTATTCGAAGCCGCCTCGAGGATGCGCAGCAGCGCGGCTTTCGGCGAGATCATCATCCTGATCGTCTATATCCCCATCCTGGCGCTGGGCGGCATCGAGGGCCGGATGTTCCGGCCCATGGCGCAGACCGTCGGCTTCGCGATCCTCGGCGCGCTGATCCTGTCGATGACCTATATCCCGATGATGTGCGCGCTGCTGCTGCCCCGCCGGGGCGGTCATCGCAGCGGGCCTGCCGACCGGATGATCTCGCGCCTGCAGCGCTGGTACGCGCCCGCGCTGGATGTTGCCCTGCGCTTCCGGCGCCCGCTGCTTCTGGCTGCGCTGGCGCTGGTGGGCCTCGCAGGCATCCTGTTCTCCCGCATGGGCGGCGAGTTCCTGCCCCAGCTCCAGGAGGGCGATTACGCATTCCACTGCATCCTGCCGCAAGGCGCCTCGCTGTCCCAGAGCATCAAGACTTCCATGCAGGCGGAACGCATCATCCGCAGCTTCCCGGAAGTGAAAATGGTCGTAGGGAAAACTGGCAGCGCCGAGATCCCGACCGACCCCATGCCCCCGGAAGCGACGGACCTGATCATCGTGCTGAAAGACCGCTCCGCCTGGACCACGACCAAAGATTACGACAAGCTTGCGCAACTCATGCTCGAAAAGCTGCAGGTCATCCCGGGCGTGTTCTTCGAGATCAACCAGCCCATCCAAATGCGCTTCAACGAGCTGATGACGGGCATCCGGCAGGATGTGGCAGTGAAGATCTTCGGCGAAAATCTCGATTCGCTGCAGGCGTTGGGAAAAAGGGTGGCGGACATAATCTCCGCCACGGAAGGCGCGGGAGCTCCGCAGCCGGAACGCAGCACCGGGCTGCAGCAGATCACGATCGACTACAACCGGCCGCAGCTGGCCGCGTACGGGCTCAATATCGCCGATGTAAACAGCGTGGTCCGCGCAGCCTTCGCCGGCACATCCACCGGCAGCGTTTTTGAAAACGAGCGCCGCTACGACCTGGTGGTCCGGCTGGACAGCGCATTCCGGAACGACATCTCCGGCGTTTCGGGCCTGCTTATCCCTCTGGCGGACGGCGCCCAGATCCCCCTGCAGCAGGTGGCGACGGTAGCGTTCCGCGAAGGCCCGGCACAGATCAGCCGCGAAGACGCCCGCCGCAGAACCGTGGTCGGATTCAATGTACAGGGCCGCGACGTGCAGAGCGTGGTCCGGGACATCAGGGCCAGGCTCGCAAAGATGAAATTGCCCCCCGGCTATTACTATACCTTCGGCGGCACCTTCGAGAACCTGGAGCAGGCGAACGCCCGGCTCCGGCTTGCCGTTCCCCTCGCCCTCGTGCTTATCCTGGGCCTGCTGTACTTCAGCTTCCGCTCCCTGTCCCAGGCCCTGCTGATCTTCAGCTCCATCCCGCTGGCTGCCGTGGGCGGCGTCTTCGCGCTCCTGCTGCGCGGCATGCCGTTCTCCATCAGCGCTGGCGTCGGCTTCATCGCGCTTTCCGGCGTGGCCGTGCTGAACGGCATCGTGCTCATCGCCAGCTTCAACGAGCTGCGGCGCAGCGGCGTGACGGACCTGCGGGAGCGCGTGCGGCAGGGCACCCGGCAGCGCC
>JASLDA010000298.1 GCA_030151745.1 Chitinophagaceae bacterium
CGGAAAAGGAGCTGATGCAGCATTACAACACCATCGAGCGGCTGCAGGCGAACGATGACATCGCCAAGTTCATAAAATGGGTAAGCAAGAAACCGCCCGAGTTTTACGACGGCAGCGTGAAGATGAAGCGGTAGCTTGGTTGAATAGTTGAGTTCGTCGAATCGGCGGCTCAACCTGTGCATAGGAAAAACGGTCCTGAGATTCCCGCATCTGCATCGGCCCGGCAATAGCTTCCTTTACATATTTTTCACACAGAGAGTATGCAGCAGGACTGTATATGCGACCGATTCAACCATACTATCTGCTGACCAGCTTCATCCGCATCGCCTTCGCAACCGCTTCGGTGCCGCAGTTGACGTGGAGCTTGGTGTAAATATTCTTGATATGCGTGCGGGTCGTATCGATCGTGATACCGCATTCGGCGCTGATGCGCTTATAGGTATAGCCCTGGGCCAGGAATTGCAGCACCTCGCGTTCCCGGGCGCTGAGGTCCTCGACGGCTTCTTCCGGCTTGGCCTCCCGGAAGCTCTGCAGCACGCGGCGCGCCACCCCGGGAGACATCGGGGCTCCCCCGTCGTAGATGTCCTTAATAGCAAGGTAAAGCTGATCCGGCGTGGCGTTCTTCAGCATATAGCCGTCGGCCCCGGCCGCCAGGCTGTTGAATATCTTCTGGTCATCGTCGAAGACGGTATGCATCAGCACCCGGGTTTCGGGGGCCTGCTCCTTGATCAGGCGCACGCCTTCTATACCGCTGATCCCCGGCATATCGATATCCATCAGCACCACCTGCGGCCGGAGTTCCGCCACATGCTTCGCAGCTCCTTCGCAGCTGCGGTAGGCGCCGGCAACGGCGATGTCTTCCATGGAATCGAAATAAAGCTGCAGGGTCTTGCGAAGCTTGTCGTTGTCCTCGTAGATGAGCAGGGAGAGCATACCTGGATGGGGGTCGGGACTTGAAATGAAGCCGGCTGCGTCCGGAAGAGTTTCAAATGTCCGGCATCTGCGTTCACCGGGCACGTCCGTTCCCAAAGAATAGATGACCGGATTTCGTATTCCTTGCGAACTATGACAAATCTAAGCTGCGCCGCGGCCGATCCTGCTCACATCATTCGGCGGAGCTCAGGACTGCAAAGGGGCATCGAGCATGACGACCGTACCGGTGCCCGGCGCGCTGTGGATCTCGAGCTTCGCCAGCATTTCCTCCGCGCGCTTGCGCATGTTGAGCATGCCGTTCCCGTGCTGCGCAGCCTGCATATCGAAGCCCCCGCCATTGTCCCGGACTTCCATCAGGAGGCGCCGGCCCTGGGTCTTCAGCACCAGCGAAGCCTCTGTGGCGCCGCTGTACTTGATGAGATTGTTGACGGCTTCCTTGAAAATGAGGTACAGGTGCTGCCGGCTTTGCATATCCATGGCGCCGTCCGGGACGGCATCGGGAAGGCTGATCCTGTACTGGATGCCGCGGGCCTCGAATACCTCAGCCGCATAGCGCTGCATCCTGGCAAAGATGGCGTCCATGCTGTCGTTGCGCGGGTTGATCGTCCAGACGATGTCGGAAAGAGTCTGGGCCACGTAGCGGCTTTCCTCCGAGATCGTCTCCAGCAGCTGCGCCCGCCGCTCCGCATTGATCCGCCCGCTGCGGACCATTTCCGCGAGGATGCCGATCGACGAAACGGTTGCGCCGATATCGTCGTGGAGATCCTTGGAAATGCGCTGCCGCATCCGCTGCATTTTCAGGATCTGGTTGATGCGGTAGCGGTATACCAGCCAGGCGGCCATAAGCCCCAGCAGCAGGCAGAGCAGGATGAACCACCAGGTGGTATAGAACGGCTGCCCGACGTGGAGCTGAACGCAGGCCGGGGCGGCGCTTCGCAGCCCGTCCGGTGCGTAGGCCATCACCTCAAATTCGTAGTCGCCCGGCGGGATCTTCGAATAGGTCACCCTGAATTCCGCCGTCGGGCTGCTCCAGTCCTGATCCAGGCCCCGCAGGCGGTACCTGTAGCGGAGCCGGCGCTCGTCCCGATAGCTCAGCCCGGTAAACTCGATCCGGACGTTGTTCTGATCGGCGCCCAGGTCGATAGGCCCATGATGGTTCAGCAGGCCGTGTTGCTCGCGGCCGTTGATCTGCAATCCCGTGATGTAGATCGGCAGCGCCGTTGCAGGCCCGGTCCTCGCCCGCTTCAGGTCGATGATCCCCAGGCACCCGCCGGTCCCTACATACAGCTTTTCGCCGAGCGTCTTGACAAAGTAGACGTAGCGGTCGCATAGCTCCGCGCCATACACGTCTGCGCTGACTTCGGGCAGGCCCTGCTCCGTGACGCGCACCCGGTTCAGCCCGCTGCCGGTGCCGATCCAGACCGTGCCGAAAGTATCCTCTGTCATGCAGGTGATCATGGCATTGCTCAGGCTGTCTCCCAGCAGCCAGGTACGGGAATCCGCACCGCTGCTCCGGATCAGCAGCCCGTTCTGCCGGCTTCCGACCCATACCCAGCCCCGGCTGTCGGTCATCAGCGTATTGAAGGATTTCTCTTTCAGGTCCTGCTGCAGCGAGACGTCGAGCAACTGCAGCACCGCAGCGGTATCGCGCCTTATCCTGTAGCGGTACAGCCCGGTTCTCGCACGCAGCACATACAGCAGGCTGTCGCCGGAGGTCGCGATCGCCACGGGTATATAGCGGTCGCCGGAGGCGTCCGTAACCGGGATGAACCGGAAGCTCCTGCCGTCGAAGTAGTAGATGCCCGATTCGGCGCAGAACCATTCGCTGCCATCTTTCATCGCGGCGCGGGAGCGGCTGAAGTTCAGCGCCAGCGGGGCTCCGGGATAATCCTGGAAGCTCCGGCTGCGGTACAGCTCGTCGTTCCTGAACCTGTAGGCATTGGTCCGAAAGCGGTTCGGCATCCGCTCGACGCTTTCCGAGATCCAGACCTCGCCGTTACTCACGCGGTGGATGCGCTCCGGCCAGTACGAGGCCCACTGCCGCGGCGTGCGTACACGGCGGATGGTATTGTCGGCCAGGAGCAGGAAATGCTCCGGCGCATCTGTCGCTATCAGCAGCTCGCTATCGGAAAGCGGGCAGGCCACCTTGAGCAATTCGGAGGCCTGGTACCGGAAATTGTAGCGGATAAAGTCCTCCCGGCTCAGGCGGGAAAGCCCGTTTTCCGTAGCAAACCAGATATTGCCCTC
Organism: Chitinophagaceae bacterium; assembly: GCA_030151745.1. GTDB lineage: Bacteria > Bacteroidota > Bacteroidia > Chitinophagales > Chitinophagaceae > UBA1952. Next base: position 3,181 of record JASLDA010000298.1, read on the forward strand.
ATGATCCGCCGAGATATCCCAGACGGTATGCGAGGCGAAGCCGTTACGGGGCGTAAAGACCTCGTAGCGGCCGGTCGCGGCATCGAGCCGGATCGCACCGCTGGGATTGGTCCCGATCCAGATCCGCCCTCCTGCGCCGGGATAGACTGCCGGGAAATCCAGCCCTACGATCGGCAGCAGGAAATCGGGGGTGATGCGGGGAAGATCCCCGGTCTGCCGCACAGCCGCCGCGGGGTAGGAGAACAAGCCCCTGGAGCTCGTGATGTACACGGCCCCGGCCTTATCCTGCCGCACGGTGTTGATGTACGCGCCGTCCCAGAAAGGCAGCCGGAACATCCGCTCGGGACGGCCCTGGGGCAGCAACCAAAGCCCGTCGACGGCGCCGAGCCAGATATTGCCGCGGTCATCGCGGGTCATATCCAGGAGCTCCACTGCTCCCAGGCGCTCCGGCAATACCGGAAGCCGGGTACCGGTGCTGCCGCTGAGCAGGATCAATCCCTGCGACTGATCGGTGAGCAGGAAGGTGGTATCGTTGCAGGCTGCAATTCCGACCAGGGTGCCGAGGTGGAGATTGCTGCACTTGAAGAAGCGCACCTCGCTGCCGTAGGCGGCCGCAACTCCAAAGCCGTTGATCGGGAAGATGACCCGGTCGCCGGCGCGAATGCCATTCCGTACCGGCGTATAGGCAGCACCGGGGCAGGGAAAATGACGAAAACTGCGGCCGTTGTAACGGCAGATGCCCATTTCCGTCGCAATCCAGATATAGCCCAGGCGGTCTTCCCGGACCGCCATGCAACGATTGTGGATCAGTCCCTGAGCGGAGCTGTAGTTGGTGAAAGGCAGCTCCACTTCCGGCTGCGGCACAGGAGACTGCCCCTTCGCGATCATGCCGCAAAGCATAAACAGGAGCAGGAGCCGCAGAACCTTCACCACCTGCGATATTATACTTCACAGGGGATAAACCCGCGAGTTTTTTTGCAGCGCCCGCCGATGATATTTTCATCGAAATAAATATCACGTTGCCGCATAGATAAAGATTCGCCACACAGGACCTTGCCGAACCGTGGAAAAAAGTTTCGCTGCATCCGCAGATTTCCTACATTTGCGACCCCGGGTTCTTAGCTCAGTTGGTTAGAGCGCTACCTTGACATGGTAGAGGTCACTGGTTCGAATCCTGTAGAACCCACTTTTTGAAAGCCTTCCATCGGAAGGCTTTTTTATTGCGTTGCGCTCCCAACTCCCCTCCGCCCATTCCCCCCCGCCATGACACATGGAACATGGAACAAGTCCCTACCGAAGCACAAACGAGTCCGCGTCGCCCAGGAAAGGGAACTGGGCGCGGGCGGCGCTGATGCGCTCCCAATCCAGCACTTCGGTGTGTACGGCGGCCGTCCCGCCATGCTGCCAGAGCAGCTCTCCCAGCGGGCCGAAGGCGCTGCTGTCGCCGCTGTAGCCGATCCCTTTGCCGTCTGAGCCGATCCTGTTGACGCCCAAACAATAGGCCTGGTTTTCGATCGCCCGGGCCTGCAGCAGCGTTTTCCAGGCAAGACTGCGGCGTTCCGGCCAGTTGGCCACATACAGCAGCACGTCATACGGAGGCCGCCCCTCCGCGTCGGTTCCCGCATTGCGCGCCCAGACGGGGAAGCGCAGGTCATAGCAAATGAGGGGACATATGCGCCAGCCCTTTACCTGCACGATCAGGCGTTTGTCTCCCGGACTGTAATGGGCGTCTTCGCCCTCGTA
>JASLDA010000310.1 GCA_030151745.1 Chitinophagaceae bacterium
CCGGCACCTTCGTGGCACGGTGAACGAGGATATCGGCAGCCATCAGCACGGGATAGGTCAGCAAGCCGGCGTTCACGTTATCCGGCTGCATGCGCACCTTGTCCTTGAAGGTCGGCACCTTCTCGAGTTCGCCTTTGTATGCGAGCATGTTCAGCATCAGGTACAGCTCCGGGATCTCCGGGATATCGCTCTGGGCGTACAGGGCCACTTGCTCCGGGTCGAGACCGCAGGCTATGTTTTCCGCCACGACGCGATATACGTTCTGCCGCAGATCCTTCGGATCCGGGTGCGTGGTGAGGCTGTGATAATCGGCCACGAAGAAATAGCAATCGAATTCGGACTGCATCTTCACGTAATTGCGGATCGCACCGAAGTAATTGCCAAGGTGGAGGAAGCCGGTGGAGCGGATTCCGGAAACGACGATTTCCTTTTGAGCTGCCATAAGGACTGCAAAAATACAGCGCCTTGGGGATGTGGTTGGAAAGTTGGATTGTTTGAGAGTTGGATGATGTTGGATGATGTTGGATGATGTTGGATGATGTTCGTCGTCGTGAAATTCCCCCAAAAGATCACGGCTTGTTTTCCCGACACACCCTATCCAACCCTATCCAACTTTATCCAACCCTATCCAACCCCTATCCAACCCTATCCAACAATCCAACTTTTCCAACAATCCAACGTTCCAACCCAGCAATCCAAAATTTCACTTTCGCCGGCGGCATAATTGTTAGCTTTGACTAACTATGAAGATAGACCCGGCGCACAACGCCTCGTTATCGGAAGTACATGCCTCGGTAGATCCTGAGCAGCGCCGCTCCCGCTGGCGCCGCATTGCCGCTTTTTTCGGACCGGCCTATCTGGTCAGTGTGGGATATATGGATCCCGGCAACTGGGCCACGGACCTGGCCGGCGGCTCACAGTTCGGCTACAAGCTGCTTTGGGTGCTGGTCATGAGCAATATCATGGCGCTACTGCTCCAGTCCCTGGCCGCCCGGCTGGGCATCGTCACCCGCCGCGACCTGGCGCAATCCAACCGGGAAGTATACCCGCGGGCGGCAAATTACGCCTTGTATGTGCTCGCCGAGCTGGCCATCGCCGCGTGCGACCTCGCGGAGGTCCTGGGCATGGCCATCGGCCTGAACCTGCTGCTGGGCATTCCCCTGCTCTGGGGCGTGGCTATTACATTGTTGGACACCATCCTGCTGCTTTACCTGCAGCGCCTGGGCATGCGGAAGCTGGAGGCGTTCATCGTAGCGCTGGTCGCGATCATAGGCGCATGCTTCCTGGTCGAGCTCGCGCTGGCAAAGCCCTCGCTCCGGGAAATCGCCGGGGGGCTGAAGCCGGTCATTCCCAACCAGGCCGCACTCTATATAGCGATCGGGATTATCGGCGCCACGGTGATGCCGCATAACCTGTACCTGCACTCCGCGCTGGTGCAGACCCGGAAGATCGGCTCCGACCCCGCATCCATCCGGAGAGCGATCCGGCTGAACAACTGGGACAGCGTCATAGCGCTGAACGCCGCGCTGTTCGTCAATGCAGCCATCCTCATCCTGGCGGCCGCTGCCTTCCACAGCAACGGCCTGCACCAGGTAGCCTCGCTCAAGGATGCGCACGTGCTGCTGCAAGCCGTGCTGGGCAGCACCTGGAGCAGCCACCTTTTTGCCGTCGCGTTGATCGCCGCGGGCCAGAGCTCCACGGTGACGGGCACGCTCGCCGGGCAGATCGTAATGGAAGGCTATCTGCGGCTGCGCATCAATCCTTGGATGCGGCGCCTGCTGACCCGCCTGCTGGCCATCGTCCCCGCTTTGCTGGTCATATGGATCGCCGGCGAAGAAAAGGTGGACGACATGCTGGTCTTCAGCCAGGTGCTGCTCAGCATGCAGCTTGCCTTCGCCGTAATCCCGCTGATCCATTTCGTCAGCAGCAAGCAGCGCATGGGCCATTTCGGCATCGGCCCCTGGATGCAGCTTTGCGCCTGGATCGTGGCCGCGGCCATTATCACGCTGAATGTAAATCTGGTCTACGAGTCGGCAAGGGACTTCCTCCGGAATTACCCGGGATTCTGGCCGGCCGCGCTTGTCTTCACTGTTGCGGCCGGCATGGCCCTGCTGCTGCTGGTGACGATCATCTTCCCGCTCATGCGGCGCCCCTCGCCGGCTCCCGGCGGCGTACATCACCTGCAGTCGCTGATCCGGATCACGCCCGGCAAGGGTTTCGACCAGATCGCCCTGGCGGTCGACTATACGGAGAACGACAGCCTGGTATTGCGCTACGGCATGCAGCTGGCCCGGAACAATACCCGGTTCGTCCTGATCCATGTCGTGGAAAGCGCGACGGCGCGGCAGATCGGCGCGGAGACGGAAGACTTTGAAACGGTACAGGACCGGGAGCAGCTGGAGCACTATGCAGCTTTTCTCCGGCAGCAGGGATATGCAGCAGACTGCAGGCTCGGCTACAGGTACCGGGCGCGTGAAATTGCGCGCATCGTAGGCGAGACCGGCAGCGAGCTCCTGATCGTAGGCAGTCACGGGCATACCACCCTTGCCGACTGGCTCTTCGGGGAAACCGTCAATGCCCTGCGGCACATCGTGAAAATCCCCGTCTTCATAGCCCGGTAATGAAACGAAACGGCCTGCATAAAGTGCAGGCCGTTTTCCATAGTGATAGGAGTATATATAGGGGTCGGCTATGGATGTCTTTGGTGCACCAAATGTATCCGGCCCTTGAACAACAGAAAATTATCTTTTGCCCTTTTCTTTACAGGAAAAGCTCCTGCGAAACACGGAAAAACCCGAAAACGAACACTGTAAATCAATCAGTTGCAACTTTGTCCGGGTCTGTAAAATTTACACCGCCGCTGTTTCCCATCTTTACATCAAGAAATCTACCGCATGCCAAACAAGCCGGTCGCACGGGAAGATGTGTATGGACTGGTCCGCAGCCTCAGTCCGGCAGAGCTGAATCTCTACCGGAAGTCGATCGGCAGCCGGAGCGGGAAGTCCGTACCCCAGCATGTGCGGCTGTTCGAGCTGCTGGCATCGGGCAAGGCGGGCGACGACGCCAGCTGCAAGGAAGCGCTGGCGATCAACGGCGCCCAGTTCAGCAACCTGAAGCAGTATCTCTGCGCGGAAATCCTCGCCGTCATCGTCCCGGCTG
>JASLDA010000323.1 GCA_030151745.1 Chitinophagaceae bacterium
CCGGCCGCGGGCTCTCCGCTCAGCCCGTTGATCAGCATCAGGTCCGTGCGGGACATGCGCGCGCAGCGGACGATATCGGCCAGCTTTTCGCCCGGCTGGACCTTATAGTACAAGGGGCGCGCCGTATCCAGGCTCCAGGGCATCTGCGTGATCCGGTTGTAGGCGCCGACGGGGATATCGATCAGCTCGCCGTCTCCCGCCGCGTCGGTCAGCGCCGGGTAGCTGCGCTCGAGCGTGCCCGCAGGTATCTTGTAGCGCCGGCCGGCGAGCCCCAGCCGCTCCCCGGGTGCGAGGCGATGGATGATGCTCCAGCAGGCGCCGCCGCCTGCATAGCGGACCGTATCGGCACCGGCCGCAGCCGCCTGAAGGCCGGCCGCCAGCAGCAGGAAAAGGAAAGCCAGTCGTTTCATTGGATATTTTCAGCAGGTTCGTCCCGGCCGCCGAGGTCCTCGATGAGCCCGTCGAGGTTCATCCGGATGCGCCAGGATTTCGGTAAATAATTATTGACCCGGTTGCTCAGCACCTTCATCCAGCCGAGTCCCAGGCCCTCGTAGGACGCCAGCACCCAGCCTTTGCCCAGGCCTTCCGGCGGGTTCAGCTCGTCCTTGCGCAGAAAGCGCAGCGCCTCGTCCTCAGCCATATTCCAGCGCGCCATGCCCGGGTGCAGATCCAGGCTCAGGGCAAGACCGTGCTCCGGGATCCAGTCTTTCTGAGCGGGCATGCCCAGCGCCACACCGCATTTACGCAGGTACACGAGCTCCTTCAGGAACTGGTAGTCGGGCTCATGCCAGGGATAGATGGCAAAGGCGTTTCGCCGCGGATCCTCCTGCAGGCTGTAGCTGCCGGGCTTCAGCAGGTACCGCGAGGCATACTCCGCTTTTTTCAGGGATGCGCTGCGGTAGCGCGGATAATAGAAATTGGCGGCCGGCTCCGTTTTGCGAACCGCAGCGATAAAGAACCCCTCCCCTGCAACCTGCCCCGGAGAGCAGCGGTAGCCGGGAAGTCCCGATCGGGGGGCGCCGGTCCGTAGGATGTTCCAGGCGGCGTCCATCGGCACCTCGCAGGCTTCGACGCTATATGTCTCATCCAGCCAGTCCAGGATAGCTTCATCCTCTTCCGGCGAATAGGAACAGGTGGCATAGATCAGGATCCCGCCTTCCTTCAGGCAGGGCCAGGCATCGGCCAGGATGCGCTGCTGGCGGGCGGCGCAGAGCTGCACCGCCTGGGGGCTCCATTCCTCCAGCGCCGCCGGATCCTTCCGGAAAAGGCCCGAGCCGCTGCAGGGCGCATCGACAATGAGCGCGTCGAAATAGCCGGGCATCCGGCCGAAGTCGCGCGGGTCGTTGCTGGTCACCCAGGAGTTGGTATAGCCCCAACGCACCATATTGTCTTCCAGGATGCCGGCCCTGCTGCGGATGACCTCGTTCGAGACCAGCAGGCTCTTGGGCTCCAGCAGGGACGCGATCAGCGTGCTTTTACCCCCCGGGGCGGCGCAAAGATCCAGGACCCGCAGCCCGGACCGCCCGCCCAGCAGCGTTTCCCAGAAATGATGCAGCAGCATGGACGAGGCCTCCTGCACGTAGTAGGCCCCGGCGTGAAAGGCCGGGTCTGCGGTGAACAGCGGCCGTTGCGGCAGGTACCGCCCCTCCGGGCACCAGGGCACGGGAGGCAGCTCCGCGAAGCGCCCGCCGCCCTTGCCCGGATGCAGCCGGATGGACACCGGCGGGGCTGTACGATGCGCGGCTTCGAGGGCCGCGACATCCAGTCCGGGAACTGCGGAGAGCGTATCCAGCAATGATTTGGGCAACGATATATCGGGCACGTTCGGCTTGCGGGGTTAGGTCGGGAAGATAAAAATACGGTGCCGCCCTGCCCTGTCAGGCGGGACGGCACCATAAAGTATCGGTTTTATGGAATTATTCCATGGAATTACTCCGGAAGGCGGAAGCCGATTCCCGTATAGTTCTGCGGCGTTACGGCCTTCAACTCCTCCTTGATGGCCTCCGGGACCTCGAGTCCGTCGATGAAGGCGTGCATGCTTTCCCTGGTGATGCCGCCTTTCCCCCGGGTCAGCGCCTTCAGGGCTTCGTATGGCTGCGGATACGCCTCCCGGCGCAGGATGGTCTGCACGGCTTCCGCCACGACCGCCCAATTGGCTTCCAGGTCGGACTCGAGCTTCGGCGCATTGAGCACCAGCTTGCCCAGCCCTTTTGCAAGGGACTTCAGGGCGATGGCGCTGTGGGCCACCGGCACGCCGATATTGCGCAGGACGGTGCTGTCGGTGAGGTCGCGCTGCAGGCGGGAGATGGGGAGCTTGGCGGCGAAATGCTCATAAAGCGCATTCGCGATACCGAGATTGCCTTCGGCGTTCTCAAAGTCGATGGGGTTCACCTTATGCGGCATCGCGGAGGAGCCTACCTCGCCCTCCTTCGTTGCCTGCTTGAAGTAATCCATGGAGATATAGGTCCAGAGATCGCGGCAGAGGTCGATCAGGATATTATTGATTCGCTTCAGGCCATCGCATT
>JASLDA010000441.1 GCA_030151745.1 Chitinophagaceae bacterium
AGCATGATCGCGTCGACCTGCTGAGAATTGAAGACGAAGATTGCCGATTGAATATTGCCGATTGCAAACTGCCAATTGAATATGTGGGCGCTCCAGACACGCAGCACTGCTCCTGAAAAGATGGACGCGCCCGGCCTCCCGGAAGGGGAGCTGCGCCGCGCACTCCGCGATATAGACCGCATAAACCGCTGGCTCGGCGGCTACAGGCTCGTCTTCGACGCGCTCAAAAGCCTGCCGGCATTCAGGCAGAAAGAGCCGCTGACCCTGATGGATCTCGGCTGCGGAAGCGGGGATATCATCCGCGCCGTTTCGCGCTGGGCGATACGCTCCGGACGCACGGTGCGGTTTATCGGAGTGGACATGAACCCGACTATGACGCGGCTCGCGGGCAACAGCTGCGTCCTGCAGGACAATATTTCTTTCCGTACCGCCGATGTATTCGACGACGCGCTGCTCAATGACCGCCCCGACGTGGTCATCAGCACCCTGTTCGTGCATCATTTCGACCGGGATGCCCTGATCCGCCTGCTGCAGCGCATGCAGCAGCTGGCACAGCATGCCGTGGTCATCAACGATCCGGCACGGCACCCGTTGGCCTACTACGGCATCAAACTCCTGACGAGGGTCTTCTCGGGCTCTTACCTCGTACGTTACGATGCCCCGCTTTCGGTAGCCCGCTCCCTGACCCGCAACGAATGGACGGAGGTGCTGCAGGCCGCCGGAATCACCGACTACCGCATGCGCTGGCGCTGGGCCTGGCGCTGGGAGATCATCATCCCCAAACCGCGACAATCCTGAGCCATGACGCGGGATGTGATCATCGCGGGCGGAGGCCTTGCGGGGCTCACGGCGGCCATCGAATTCAGCCGCGCAGGCTTCGATACCCTGCTGCTGGAACGTAAAAGCTATCCGTATCACAAAGTCTGCGGCGAATACATCAGCCATGAAGTGCTGCCTTACCTGCGCAGCCTGGGCTTCGATCCATATCAATACGGCGCAGCCCGGATCTCGCGGCTCCGGCTTTCGACCCCCTCGGGGAAAAACCTGCATGCCCTCCTCGAGCCCGGCGGATTCGGCCTGAGCCGCTATACCATGGACGATGCCCTGCAGCAGCTGGCGCAGCGTTGCGGGGCCGAAGTACGAACCAATACCCGGGTCACGGGAATTACGCCGGCCGACGGCCTGTACACCGTCACGGCCCAGGACGGCAGCAGCTGGCAAAGCCGGATCTGCATCGGTTCCTGGGGCAAGCGGGACACCCTGGATAAAAAGCTGGACCGCCGCTTCCTGAAAGAGCATACTGGCTATATGGGCGTGAAATACCATATCCGAACCGACCTGCCGGCAGATGAAATCGGCCTGGATAACTTCCCCGGGGGCTATTGCGGCGTCAGCAGGATCGAAGGCGGAGCGTACAATCTGTGCTACCTGTACCAGCGCCGCTTCGGGGGCAATTACAAAAGCATCCGCGAGCTGGAAGAAGCGCAGCTCTTCCGCAACCCCACGCTGAAGCGCATTTTCCGGAATGCAGACTTCCTTTTCGAACAGCCCGTCAGCATCAACGAGATCTCCTTCGCCGCCCGGACGCAATCGGAAAAAAGCATCTTGATGGCCGGCGACACGGCGGGACTTATCACTCCCCTTTGCGGCAACGGCATGAGCATGGCCATTGCCGGGGCACGGCTGCTTTCAAAGACCGTACTGGAATCGGGGCTGCTCCGGAAGGAACGTTTCAGCGAAGCGGAACGCACGAAAGTGGCCGGCCTGTATTGTCAACGCTGGCAGCGGCAGTTTGGCCGGCGCCTGTTCTGGGGCCGCGCGATTCAAAGCTGCTTCGGCGCCCCGCTGCTATCCGAGCTCGTGCTGCGCGGTCTGCATTCCCTTCCTCCTCTGGAGCGCTGGCTGATCTCCAAGACCCATGGACCTGAGATCACCTAGTTGGCCGAACCACGACATGAAAAGCTCCGGAAGCTCCGCCTTCCCTATATCGCCCTTCGACTGCGCTCAGGGAAACAAGGGAACGCAACGCAAGCTCCTGCTGTCACCTTCCCTATTATATCCGCACGCAGCCTGGAATCCAGGACGGCATGACGGTGATTTCCCGCACAGGCTCTACGTGCTTTAGAAACCATATCGATCCATCATTGAATAAGAAAAGCCAGAATCAAGCTTCGATCACGAGGAACTCCTTCCCCAAAGGCCGTATTCCCTGTAACAGGATATCGAAGAAATCCTCGCCGAACTCCAGGAAATAAGGCATGAAGTTCTCCACCCGTTCCTGCAGGCCCCCGTTCGGGAACAGCGACTTCTGAAGCCGCTCCAGGCGCGCGAGTCCCTCGTGCTGACGGCGCTTCTCAGCACGCAGCATCTTCGTCTGCAGCACGTTCAGCTGATGCTCCATCTTGCGCAGGGCAGCCGCCGCGCTCTTTTCCAGAGTCGGGTCCACGCGGGCTGCCTTTGCACGAAGCCCGTCCAGCAGTGTTCCCAGGGCGATGCGCTCATCGGCCGTGCTCCAGTCGCCGCTGCCGTGCCTGTCGACAAAACATCGCGCGGCCTCATCCGGATCACGGAACAAGGCTTCGAGGGACAGCCCGGTCTTACGGATCAGCTTCTGATGATCTTCGCTCAGCCACATCACGGACTGCCGCAGCAGGATAGCGGGGAAGAACACGCCATGATGAGCGAAGAGCCGCTTCAGCTGCAGCCAGTAGGCGACTTCGGCGCCGCCTCCGATGAAGGCTACGTTCGGCAGTATATGCTCCTGGTAAAGCGGCCGCAGCATTACGTTCGGCGAGAAGCGCTCCGGATAGGCCTCCAGCTCGGCCAATAGCTCAGTTTCGTTCCACTGGATGCCTGTATTGATCACCGACCACCGCTCTCCTTCGCGGACGATGCGCTCCCGTAGATCGTCGCGGAGGTAAAACAGGTTTATCTCCCGCGGAAAGGCCTGCGCCTTGTAGCCGGCGGCTTCCAGGTCGGATATAGTCTGCGGCACCAGCGTAGAGGCCGGATGCTGCAGAAGATCCGCCTTCATCACCGGGATGAACCCGCGCTTCAGCGCAGCGCTATCGGGATCGAGAATGATCAGCCCGTAGCGCCCGAACAGGCCGTGCACCAGGTAGCGCGTGGCCTGGGCGATCGTTGCCTCGCCGGTATAGGCCTGCATCAGCAGGACCTGCAGCGCTTCCAGGAAAGGCCCCGGGGGACCGAGCAGGCTGAACAGCTCGCGCAGCAGGGGCGCCAGCGTCGCCGTATTCATGCGGCCCACGGCGCCGGTTTGCCCGCCGGCATCCCAGACGAACTTTTTATCGCCGATGCGGAAGGTTCCCAGCTCGTCCAGGTCCGCGTCCTCGCTGCCCATATAATACACCGGTACGAAGCGCTTACCCGGGTAACGTTCGCTCAATTCCCGAGAGAGCCTGATGGCATGCAGGATTTTATAAACGAAGTAGAGATAGCCTGTCCCGAGATTGGGCTGGTGCGCGGTACAGACCGTAAACGTGTTTTCGGACTCCAGCGCAGCCAGGTTCGCCTCCACTTCCTCCGACCAGCTCAGGTGGCTGTACTGTTCGCGCAGCAGACTCACCAGCGTTTCCCGATCGACGCGATACCCTTGCCGGGCCGCGATAGCCGCCGCGATACCTGCGTCATCCGGGGCAAAGCTGTACAGCTCCTGCAGAACCGGTTTCCCGTCCAGATAGTCGAGCACCAGGGAGGAGAAGCGCTGCGTGGCGCTGTAAGGAAGGTATTGCGCGGTAGGCATAGCAGGGCGCAAAGCTACGGCATGCGCCTTCCGGGACATATTGGCTCTGCCTATCCCCGAATGGAAGAAATTACACATGACCTCCGCCGGCTTTCAGGCAACCGGGGCTCATTCGCCGGCCTACGCCTTCACCGGGCGAGCGGTAGATGCAGTTTCACCCGGAAGACTGCGGCGACATGATCATCTTTGCAAAGCACCGGCACAGACAACGTAAATCACTATATCATGAAAACACTAGATCAGCAGACGATCGACGCCGCGCTCCGGGAGCTTCCCGGCTGGCGTCAGCAAGGCAAGGCGCTCCGAAGGGATTTCGGGTTCCGCGATTTCGGCGAAGCGACCGGCTTCCTCATGCGCGTAGCGCTGATCTCGGAGAAGCTGGATCATCACGCCGAATACAGCGGCGTCTACAATAAGCTCAGCCTCGTGCTCAGCACGCACGATGCCGGTGGAATCACGGAGCTGGACATCCGGATGGCAGGACTCATCGACTCGATAAGCCGGTGATCGGCGGCAGCCCGGAGAGCACTATTGACGAATCCGCCTCGCCTCCCCATGTCTTCATGAAACATCATAAGCTCACGCCGTACGCTCCCGTCCCAGCCAGCGCATGCCGTTTTCCCACAGGAGATCGTGTTTGAGCGAGTCTTCGAAGTCCATACTCCGGATCAGCTTGCCGGGGACATGCTCACCGAGCGGGAACGGATAATCGGAGCCGCAGCAGACCTTGTCGGCTCCCATTACGTCCACGACATATTTAAGCGCCTTCGGATCATGCACCAGGGCGTCGATCCAGAACGAGCCCAGGTAATCCCGGGGCGGGACCTGGTTGTCGATAGCGCAGAGATCGGGCCGCACGTCGAAACCGTGCTGGATCCGGCCGATGGTAAAGGGGAAGGAGCCGCCGCCATGCGCAAAGGCCACGCGCAGCCGCGGGTGCCGGGCGAGGACCCCGCCGAAGATCATCGACGAGATCGCGCGGGCCGTCTCTGCCGGCATGCCGACCAGCCAGGGCAACCAGTATTTCTGCATATCGTTCTCGCCCATCATCTCCCAGGGATGAACGAACAACGCGCAGCCCAGCTCTTCGGCCGCCTGCCAGAAGGGTTCGAACATCGGATCGCTCAGGTTGCGGCCGTTGATATTTGAGCCGATCTCGAGCCCGGGCATCTTAAGCTCGCGCACGCAACGCTCCATCTCCCGGATAGCCAGGTCCATATCCTGCATGGGCACGGTGCCGATGCCGATGAAGCGGTCCGGACGCTCAGCCACGCTTGCGGCGATATGGTCGTTGAAAAAGCGCGACGTCTCGAGGCCGTGATCCGGCTTCGCCCAGTAATTGAACAGGACCGGAATTGTCGACAGCACCTGCATCTTCACCTCCGTCTCATCCATTTCCTTCACGCGTACCGCCGGGTCCCAGCAGTTCTGCTCCACCTCGCGAAACACCTTGTCGCCCTTGATCATGCGCGCGCAGCAGGGCTTGTGATGCTCCAGGTGAATGAATTCCCCGTAGCCGAACTTCTTGAACCAGTTCGGGATACGTTCGGGCATTATATGGGTGTGGATATCGAGCGTCAAAATCGGATATTTAGCGAGCGTCAAAGGTACAGGGATCGACGGTGCAAGCCCGGCATTGTCAATACGCAGGGAAGGCCTAGCCACAGGCTGTCAGCTGAAACAAAAAAGACAGGAGCCGGGTTCCTGTCTTGATCCGAAGCCGCGACGCTCCTACCGGTTACGACACCGCCTCGTAGACGATCGCCGCGCCCTGCCCTACGCCTATGCACATCGTAGCCAGCCCGTACTTGCCGCCCCGGCGCTTGAGCTCGTGCAGCAGGGTCGCGGAGATCCGGGCGCCGCTGCAGCCCAGGGGATGGCCGATGGCTATTGCTCCGCCGTTCACGTTGACCTTTTCCTCGTCCAGACCGAGCTCGTTCATGCAGGGAATGGCCTGCGCCGCGAAGGCTTCATTCAGCTCGACAAGGTCGAGCTCGGACGCTTCGATGCCTGCGCGCTGCAGCGCCTTGCGGCTGGCGGGGATCGGCCCCAGGCCCATCACGGCAGGCTCCACACCGGCAACGGCCATAGACCTGATCTTCGCGATCGGCTTCAGGTTATATTTCTTCACGGCCTCCTCGGAAGCCAGCAGCAGCGCCGCGGCGCCGTCGTTGATGCCGCTGCTGTTACCGGCCGTAACGCTGCCTTCTTTCTTGAACGCGGGCTTCAGCCCGGCGAGCTGCTCGGCGGTCGACAGCCGCGGATGCTCATCCACAGCGAAGGTGGTCGCGCCCTTTTTGCTTTCGATAACGACAGGTACGATCTCGTCATTGAACCGGCCGGCCTCCGCGGCGGCGGCGTATTTTTCCTGGGTGCGCTTCGCAAAGGCGTCCTGGGCTTCGCGGCTCACCTTGTAACGCTCCGCCACATTCTCCGCGGTTTCTCCCATCGTGTTCGTATGCTGCATGGCCTGAAGCTTCTTGTTCGTGAAGCGCCAGCCCATGGTCGTGTCGTACATCTCCTGCGCGCGGCCGAAGGCCCCGTCCGACTTGCCCATTACATAGGGCGCGCGGGTCATGCTTTCCACGCCGCCGGCGATGAACAGCTCCCCGTCCCCGACCATGATCGCGCGGGCAGCCTGCATGATAGCCTCGAGCCCCGAGGCGCAGAGACGGTTGACCGTAGTGCCTGCCACCGATTCGGGGAGCCCGGCCAGCAGCGCTGACATGCGGGCTACGTTGCGGTTGTCTTCCCCGGCCTGGTTGGCGGCGCCGGCAATAACGTCCTCGATCGCATTCAGGTCAATGGAGGGATTGCGCTCGACAAGCGCCTTGATCACGGTCGCCAGCAGGTCGTCCGGGCGGACGCTGGCCAGGGAACCGCCATATTTACCGATCGGGGTGCGTACGGCATCGATTACGTAGGCTGTAGACATGGCGCGAAGGTACGCCGGCTATAGCCTATAGAACGCCTAACGCATGATCGATATCCGCGATGATATCTTCGGCATTCTCCATACCTACGCTCATGCGGATGAGCCCGTCCGTGATGCCCGAGGCCAGTCGTGCCTCGCGGGGAACGCCCACGTGGGTCGTAGAAGCCGGATGCGATAGAATCGTATCGCAGGTGCCCAGGGAAACGGCATTCGTGCAGAGCTGCAGCGCATCCATGAACTGCTTGCCGGCCCCGAAGCCGCCCTTCAGCTCGAAGCTCAGCACCGGCGAAGGCTGCTTCATCTGCTTTTGTGCGATCGTATGGTCGGGGTGCGAGGTCAGGCCCGGGAAATTCACTTTCCCGATCGCCGGATGCGCTTCGAGAAATTCCGCCACCGCCATCGAATTGGCGCAATGCCGGTCCATGCGCAGGCCAAGGGTCTTGATGCCGTTCGTCAGCAGGAAAGCCTCAAAGGCATTGCTGTTGCCGCCCAGCAGGCGATGGGTCTTGATGATCCGCTGCTCCCATTCCGCGCGGCCTGCCGGATTGTAGACGATCGCGCCGCCAACGGCCGTACCGTGCCCGTTCAGGAACTTGGTTGTGCTGTGCATTACGATATCCACGCCGTAGCGGAAGGGCTGCTGCAGATAGGGTGTCGCGAATGTATTGTCTGCGCAGACCAGCAGCCCTGCAGCCTTGCCGATACCCGCCAGCACCTCGAGGTCTATGCACTGCAGGGTCGGGTTCGCGGGCGATTCCAGATACATCATCCGGATCGCCGGATCGGCTGCGATGGCGGCCTTCACGGCCTCAGGATCGTGAAAATCGAGGATGATGGTCCCGACACCCAGGTCCGGGAGAATCTTGTCGATCATCTCCTGGGTGCCGCCGTAGAGGCTATGATGCGTCACGATCCTATCGCCGGCCTTCAGGTTGGCGAGCAGCAGCGTCGTTACGGCGGCCATGCCGGAAGCGTGGAGTATGGCTTTCAGCCCGAGATTCAGTCCGAAGTCTTCGAGCGCTGCGATCTTGGCTTCGGCCTCGCGGATGGTAGGGTTTCCGAACCGGCCGTAGATATAGCCTTCCTCCTCGCCCCTGAAGATCGCGACGCCCTGCTCCGCACTGTCGAAGGTGTAAGTGCTGGAAGCATAGATGGGAGTGAGATGGGCCCGGTGCTGCTCGGGCTGATGTCCGCCGTGAATGCAAAGAGTATCGAAGCCGAAAGAATCGCGTCCGGAAGCCATATACAGTATCGTAATTTAGTCCGCAAAGGTAACATCCATGAAAGAGCTCCTGCTGCGCGCCGCCCGCTACAATGCCTGGGCAAACGGCCTGTTTACCGGATCGGTCCGGGAGCAGCCGGACGGAGTGCTGGACCGGGAGATTACCAGCTCGTTTTCTTCTATCCGTAAGACGGTGATCCATGTCTGGTCTGCCGAAGACACCTGGCTGCAGCGGCTGGAATCGGTACCGGACCCGGCCTGGCAGGGTAAATTCTCAGGAAGCATCGCGGAAGTCTGCGATCGCTGGAATGAAAGCTCGGCAAAGCTGGTTCGTTTCGTGGAATCGAAGGAAGACGAAGCCGCATTCACCGAACGCATCAGCTATAAGAACCTCAAGGGCGATCCCTGCTATGACCGCATCGACGCCATCCTCCAGCACATCTTCAACCACGCGACATATCATCGCGGCCAATTGACGACCATGCTCCGCCAGGCCGGCGTCACGACGATCCCGGGAACGGATCTGATCACGTTCGCGCGTATGACGGAGGCTGTTTGATTGCCGGATGCGGCATTTGCAGGCGGGGAGGACTATCCTCCGAACCGGCGGATATAGGCCTTCGCGTTCATTTTTTTCCGCCAGCTGTCGGAGCTCAGGTAGCGGAGCGTGCCGAAGACGGGGCGCTCGGGGCCCCAGGCGCGGTCGTGCTTGCCGAAGCACCACAAGATGCCGGCATAGGAGTTCGGATCGCGGCCGTCCAGCGCGTACTTGTTGTTCAGGTGCTCCATCAGGTTGAAGGCCGATTCATAATCCGGCGTCCATTCGATGATCTTCTTGCCCCAGAGCATGCGCATGTAGTTATGGAGCATGCCGGTCTGAAGCAGCTCGTGCTGGCAGGCGTTCCAGAGCGCATCCCCGGTCGTGCCGGCTTCCAGCTGTTCCGCGCTGTAGCGCACCGGGCGCGTATCGTTCGCATGCTTCCGCAGGGTCTTCCTCGCCCAATCGGGCAAGGCGTCCAGGGTCGCATAGCGCGGATTATAGCAGCAGAAATTAAAGCTCAGCTCCCGGCGAACGATGAGCTCTTCGAGGAATGCATCCTTCGATCCCTGCGGCGCATCGGCCCGGAGGACCGCATGGCGCAGCTCTCCGGCGGACAGCATGCCGAAATGCAGGTAGGGACTCAATCGCGAGGAACCCTCGGTCTCAGGCTGGTTGCGGCCCTGCTCGTAAATGGGCAGCCCATGCCCGATGAAATGCCGCAGCCGCGCCTGTGCCGCTTTCTCCCCGCCGCGCACTTCCGCTACCGGCGCGACGGTATGATCGATATCGCAGCGTTTCAGCAGGGCTGGGATTTCTTCGTCGCCGAACAGGGTTTCGGGGCAATCCAGTTCGAGCTTTGGCGAAGGGCGCTTCAGCTGCGGCCGGCGCGGCAGGTCTTCGGCCGCGGGTAGCAGGCGGTTGATCCTCGGACGGATGGTCCGCGCGGCATACTGCTCCTTTTCGAGCAGCCGCATCGGGACGAGCCCGTTGTCGTCCACTGCGAGGACCGGTATTTTCAGCCGTTTCGCGATGAGCGAGTTATGCCCGGGCACGACGAAGCAGGGATAGTCGTCCGTCACCAGCGCCGCGGCTTCCTTCGCTATCTTTTCAACCGTATTCTTCGGGCTACTCTCATTTTCCTGCAGGAAGAAAATGTAGCGAATGCCCATTTCGGCAAAGCTCTCCCGCTTCTCGTTGATACCTTCCAGGATAAAGCTGTGAATACGGTCCGATGCCCAGGGATAATAATACTTCAGGCCTTCGTAGACGACCAGCGGCAGGTCCAGGGCATTCGCGATCCCGATGGCCTTGTTCAGGGCGCGGTTATGCTGCGAGCGCTTGTAAAGCTGCATCCAGTAAACGACATACGCTCCGCCCGTATTCACCGCCGCATCGTTGAGCTGCTGCGTCCGTTCGTCGAGAAACTCCTGCATAAGCAAGATTAGGGGATTGCCGGTCAACCGATTGCTGGAACACACCGGGAATTGGCGAATTGGCGAATTTGTGAATTGGTGAATTTGCGAATGGGATCGGGAAACATTACGGACCTCGGAACCAAAGCCATAGCCAGCATTTACAAATTCGCCAATTCACCAATCAGCCAATTCCCCTTCTACTTTTGCACCCTTATGCTCGGTATCGAAGACATTCAGCTGCAGGGACTCGTTACGCACTACGTAGGCAACGGCGCAGCCGGGGATCACCTGGAAATCTCCCGCAACGGCGTGGACCTGGAAAGCCCGGACCTGCGGCAGCTCCTGCTCCAGTTTTTCCTGACTCCGTTCAAGGAGACCGCGTCCTACCACCTCTGGCACCCGGCCGACATCAACCTGAACGAGGTCTACACCTTCGTTGCCAATATCTTCAAGGATCCGGAAACCCTGGGGCATCAGTCGGCCAACCTGGCACGGCACCTGTACGATATCACCACCCTGCCCCAGATCAAGAGCGGGGAGCTGCACGTGGCTTACTTTACGGGCTGCCCGATCAACGGCCGCATGACCGATGCCGTGGGCATATACAAGACGGAATCCAAGAACCGCTATCTCAAGCTGCAGGGTGACAAGAACGGCTACGAGTTCGTCCCGGATGAAGGCATAGACCCGTCGAAGATGGACAAGGGCTGCATCGTCTTCAATGCGCAGCAGGACGAAGGCTTCCTGGTGCACGTGATCGACCGGACCTCCAAGGGCAGCGAGGCCCAGTTCTGGAAAGACACCTTCCTCAAGATCAAGGCGGCGGCGGACAACTATCACGCGACCGAAGACTACATCAAGCTCTGCAAGGAGTTCATCGAGGTCGGCGTTCCGGCGGAGTATGAAGTAGAGCGCGTGCAGCAGATCGAGATGATGAACAAGTCGGTTGCCTATTTCAAGCAGAACGACCAGTTCGAGAAGGAGAGCTTCGAGCAGCAGGTGTTCAACGACCCGGAGCTGATCCAGTCGTTCCGCCGCTACGAGGACCAGTACGAGTCGGAGCGCGACCTGCAGTTCAACGACAGCTTCGATATCTCCGATGCCGCCGTGAAGCGCAATGCGAAAATCATGAAAACGGTGCTGAAGCTGGACAAGAACTTCCACGTTTATATCCACGGCGACCGGGAGCGCATCGAGCGCGGCTACGACGCTGCGACCGGGATGAATTTTTACAAGATCTATTTCGAGGAGGAAGCATAGCGCCTTGCCGAGTTCGTCGCTGCATTTGTTTGCTCCGAGCTGCCGCAGGGGTATAATGGAAACGTGCTTACGCGCTTTGACCGGAGCAGCCCTCTTTTCACGTCCTGGTGAGCGCAGGTTCGGGTTGGGGCGAACCGGAGTCGAACCACGATATGAAAAGCCCGGGGCACTGCTTTTCGTCCCTGTCGTCCTTCGACAAGCTCTGGATGACAGAAAGAAAAGCAGTGCAGATACCGTTGTCACCTCCCTGATGATTGTGCCGCGCAGCGTCAGGCCTAAGGGTGACAATGAACCAGGCGGCGCAAATTCCTCCTGGAGACATGGCTAAGGCGGTGCGGATTTCCAATTCCTGATCACCAATGACCGCATCGTTAAATGATCACGGACATAACGTTCCGCGCCCGGCATTGGCGTAACTTGTAGTAGAATGAGAATGCGCTTGAAGTACCTGCTGGCCGCCCTCCTGCTGATCTGCGGAACAGCGAGCCGCGCACAGGAGCTCTTTGTGCATACTGAGCCTGCGAGCACTATGCCCAAGGGCATTCCCGGCATCCGGGCATTCGGGCAGGCCTACGATGAGCCCGGCGGCCATATCCGCGCCCTGACGGGCCTCCGCCTCATGTACGGCCTGACGTCCAGGCTCACGGTGATGGCAACGGCAACGGCTTCCAATCACCACGGCAAGACCCTCCCTGCGAACTTTCCCCACTTCAATACGCCGCAGATCGGGGTCTGGCTTCCCTGGCGCTTCAACGGCGTGAACGTCTATGCCAAGTACCGCTTCTACAGCGACGACGGGGATCACCGCCACCTCCGGCTGGCAGCATACGCCACCGCTTCCTGGCTCCAGGTAGCGCACGACGAGGGCGAGCCGGATCTTACCGACGATACCAAGGGCGTAGGCGCAGGTATCATCGCCACCTACCTGAAAGATCACTTCGCCCTTTCATTCACCGGGGGCGGCATCCTTCCCGCAGACTATCGCGGCGATGTGCCCGACTGGCAGCCGTCCCTGCCCGGGGTACCGGCCCGGGTGAAGTACGGGAAAGCCCTGAACTACAGCCTCTCCTTCGGCTACCTGCTCTATCCCCGGCAATACAGCAGCTACCGCCAGGTCAATATCAACCTGTGTGCGGAGTTTTTAGGCAAATCGTATTCACGGGGCCAGGTATTCTTTGAGAACCTCGGCGGCAGCGGGGGCACCTACGAGCTTACGGGGACGGCACTTACGGCCTTCCAGGCAAACACTTACGTCGAATGCCATCCCGCCATACAGGCGATCTTCAACTCCAACCTGCGCATCGATATCGGCGCAGGATTTCCGCTGATCAGCCGCTCCTACGTGCGCTACTATCCGATCTATACGATTGGCATCCAGCGCTATCTATTTCCCAAAGACCACAAATAAGGGCACCA
>JASLDA010000343.1 GCA_030151745.1 Chitinophagaceae bacterium
CGAGAACGGCTCCGGCGGCAGCCGGGCCTGGAGCTTCAACGACGAGGGAGATATGGCGGACCGCATCGACCGCGGCTCCAGGCGCGCCGCGCTGGGCGTCTTTACCGATCCCGCAAGCAAGAAGACAGGCGCCTATGTGAAGGATGTGAACCCCGGCAGCGCTGCCGAAAAAGCGGGCCTTCGTCCGGGGGATGTGATCACCAGGGTGGGCGATCGCGAAATAGCCAATGCCGAAGACCTGGTGGACGCGATCAGCAAGGATCATAAGCCGGGCGACGAGGTCGTGCTGCGCTACCAGCGAGACGGGGTCTCCCGCGAATCCAAGGCCAGGCTCGGAGAGGCCGGTCCGCGTACCGCCATGCGTAATTTCCGCTTCGGCCCGGACGGAGGCATGAACATGCCCGGCATGCCGGAAGGCATGCTCCGCTCCTTCTCATTCCCTTCGAACGACGATGCTGCCGCCCCTAAGCTCGGTGTAAGCGCCGAGGATCGCGCCGACGGCAACGGTGTCCGCGTGCTGGCGGTGAAGCCGGGCTCGCCCGCCGCCCAGGCCGGTCTTAAGGAAGGGGACGTCCTCACCCGTGTCGACGACGAGGCCATCGGCTCCGTAGATGAGCTCCAGATGAGCGTTCGCAGCCATAAGGCCGGCGACCGGCTCGAACTGAAGTACGAGCGGGCCGGAAAGCCGGCAAGCGCATCCGTCATGCTGCCGAAGGAGCTGAAGCGCAAAGACCTGTAGAGAATTGTAGATTTAAGATTGCAGCTTTTAGATTGGGAGTCCGTGCCTCAGGTGCGGGCTTTTCCTATACCCGGTATTTTTGCTCATGCTGCTGCACGTAAAGAATATGGTTTGCCCCCGCTGCATCGCGGCGGTGGCTTCGATCGTCGCAGGCCTGCAGCTGCCGGTCCGGTCCGTGCAGCTGGGCGAGATCGAGCTGGACGGGGAACCTGCCGAAGGCGCCTGGAAGGACGAGCTGGCAAGGCGCCTGGCGGGGCAGGGGTTCGAGCTGCTGGACGACCGGCGCAGCCGGCTCGTCAGCCGGATCAAGAGCCTGATCGTACAGTGGGTGCATTATGATGCCGAGCCGCCGAAGGAAAAATACAGCGTGCTGATCAGCCAGGCCCTGCTGCAGGACTACGCGGGATTGAGCCGGCTGTTCTCTGAAACGGAAGGTATTACGATCGAGCAGTTCATCATCCGGCAGAAAACCGAGCGCGTAAAGGAGCTGCTGAGCTACGACGAGCTGAGCCTTTCGCAGATCGCCGACAGGCTTGGATACAGCAGCGTAGCCCATCTTTCGGCGCAGTTCCGCAAGGTGACCGGCATGCCGCCGTCTGCATTCAAGGGCCTGCACCGGCCGCCCCGGGAGAGCCTGGATGCGCTGGGGGGCACCCCGGCAAAATGATGTAAGAAAGACAGGGGATTCTGTAACGGTGTCCCTGGCAGGATGATTGAGCTTTGCCGGAGCAATCCCGACAATTCCCTGCATATGAAATACATCATCCTCACTCTCGCCTTCGCCTTGTCCGCCCTGCCCGGATCGGCGCAGCATCAGCATCATGTTCTCGGGCAGGAAGCCCGGCCGCAGCATGAGATGCATGACGACGAAGCCGACGACAACGAAGACGAGGCCGATTCGGTCATACATCAGGGGCACCCGGCGGGGATGTCTTCAATGACGCATTTCCTGTCGCGCAGCCTGCCTATGAGCCGCAACGGGAGCGGGACGGGCTGGAACCCGGACAATGCGCCGATGTATATGTACATGAAGCACGGCGGCCCCTGGATGTTCATGTTCCACGGCAATGTCTTCGCCCGCTACAATCACCAGGATATCACCGGCAAAGGCTCGCGCGGCGGAGACGGCTGGGATGCCCCGAATATGATAATGGCCATGGCGCAGCGGAATGCAGGCGCGAAAGGCCTGTTTCATGCCAGCCTCATGCTGTCCGCGGATGCGCTGATAACGGGGCAGCGCGGCTATCCGCTGCTGTTCCAGAGCGGGGAAACGGCGCATGGCGTTCCGCTGGTCGACCGTCAGCACCCGCAT
Source organism: Chitinophagaceae bacterium (assembly GCA_030151745.1). Taxonomy (GTDB): domain Bacteria; phylum Bacteroidota; class Bacteroidia; order Chitinophagales; family Chitinophagaceae; genus UBA1952. Next base: position 2,052 of record JASLDA010000343.1, read on the forward strand.
GACCTGTTTTCGGAGCTTTCGCTGAGCTACGCGCATTCTTTCAGTCGCGACCTGGATGCATACGTTTACGCCGGTTACCCGGGAGAGCCCGCCCTGGGCGCCACGACATTCATGCATCGCGCCAGCGGCATGGACATGCCCGATGCGCCGATAAGTCATCACTGGGTGGATGCGACGCATATCACGTTCGGCGTGGCAACGGCCGGCCTGCGCTACGGCAAGTTCAAGCTCGAGGGATCTTCCTTTACCGGCCGCGAGCCCGGCGAGAACCGCTACAATTTCGACAAACCCCGCTTCGATTCCAGAAGTGCCAGGCTTTGGTTCAATCCTGCCGCAGCCTGGTCCATGCAGGTTTCGCATGGCTTCCTGAAGAGCCCGGAGGAACTGCATCCCGGGGAGGACGTCTACCGCACGACCGCAAGCGTATCGTATAGCCGGAAGGGGCGTGGGGAAAGGTTCTTCAATGCCACCGCGCTGTGGGGAATGAATAAGACGAAGGGGCATCACGCGGAGCACGCGGCCCTGGCGGAAGCGGCCTGGCGCCGGCAGCGCCTGGTCGTCTACGGGCGCTACGAATGGGTGCAGAAATCGGCGGAGGAGCTGCAGCTGGAAAACCTGCCCGGCGGCCACGATGCCCTGTACCCGGTCAATATGCTGACGCTGGGAGCCGGTTACGATCTGATGCATGATACACCGGTCCGAGTTTCGCTCGGCGCCCAGGGTTCCGTGTATAAGGCCGCCGATGCGCTGAACGCCCTGTACGGCGATATGCCTCTGTCCGCGCAGGTCTACCTGCGTTTCTATCCCCGGCTGATGGGGATGTAACTTATAGGGCAGCAAGGAAGCCCGGCCGTTTCATCGTTTTCGCTGCCTCGCGGAGATCGGGTCGGCGGAATGAGCGTATCGTAAAAAAGCGGACCGGTTGTTGAGACCTGGTCCGCTTGTGATGATGTCTTGCAGAATCGGTTACCTGACGATGTGCAGCTTTTGCGTCGCTGCGCGGGCGCCGTCGCTGACCTCTACGAAATAGAGGCCGGGCGCGAGGACCGAGGTATTGGCTTCGAAGATGTTCTCGCCCGGGCGCAGGCGGACCTGCTGCTCAAGCATCGACTGGCCGAGCAGGTTTATCAGGCGGATGCGCGCGTTGCCCGCGGCTTCGACGGCCTGGATCTTCACGCGGACGGAGTTGGTTGCCGGGTTGGGGTAAACGCTCATATCGAAGCTGCCTGCGGAGATATAGGGTACTGAGTTCGGCTCCGGCTCGGCAATGGTATTCAGGGCGGTATTGGTCCTGATCGGGGCGTTATAGTCGAAATAGATGGATGCGCTGTTCTCCAGCTTCGTCCCTGCCGGAAGGCCCGGCTTCTGGCGGATGCTGTACACCACATAGCCCATGCTGCCGACATGATCTTCGGCATCCGGCGGCAGGTAGATCGGATCGAAGCTGAAGCGCGCTACTGCAGGGGTACCGTCGCTGATCGTCGTGGTGAATGTATGGCTGCCGGCGATGGGCTTCAGGCTGCTGATCATGAAATCCGGGTCGAGGGTATCGACGAGGACCACCCTGCTGGCGGGCCAGTTGCCTTCGTTCTGGAAGTGGATGGTGTAGGTAAGCACCGAGTCCTGGTTGGTGATATAACCCTGGGCGCCCTTGCCTGCCGGCATTACTTCCTTGCTGTTCGGGTCGAAGGAGCCCATTACGGCGGAGTTGTACGTGCTGACGTTATTCCAGGGCGTATAGTCGTTCAGCCAGTTGCTCATCGGCAGGCCGCTTACCGCGGTGTCGTAGTAGGCGAGCGCCGTGTTGATGGGAATGCTCGTGGGAACGCTGTACTGGAAGGTACTTTGCTGCACGGCGCCGGGATTCAGGGTCGGGAAGCTGGGATTGTTGCGGTAGAGGCTGGAGCCGGCAGGGCTGTAGAAGATGCTGGCGCCGGTAGGTGTGCCGAGCTGGCTGTCGTAATTGTAGCTGACGGTCGGGTTCTCGCTCAGGGTGCCGTCATTGCGCACGATAAGCCGCTGGTAATAGCTGAACCCCGGAACCGGGGGGCCTGCCAGGCTTACGTTATAGACGCTCAGGTCGTGGATCGCCGCAACGGTATCGGCGAAGTTCACGGTATTGACGCAGCCTGTGCCGGCTACGGATGTCACGCTGACGGCGTTGCTCTG
>JASLDA010000349.1 GCA_030151745.1 Chitinophagaceae bacterium
TTATCCCGTTATAAATCACCCTTAACTATAGCAGGCACAGGGTTTGTATTCTCTCCGCTTTAACACCTACCTTGGTACATTTGGTAACTATGCCTAAATATTCAGCAATATTGCAGTTCATGAAAAATAAAGTCCTCATACCCGCTCTGGCGGTGGGGGCGCTCGCGGCGTTCTTTTCCTTTAAGTACATTTCCAATCCGGCAGAAGAAGATAATTCCCCGGCCTCGGCCCAGCGCAAAGGCGTAATCGTTACCACCGTTATGAAAGCGATCCGGGAAGGGCATTACTCCCCCCGCGAGCTCAACGACTCGTTCAGCAGCATGGTTTTCAATAAAATGCTGGACAACCTGGACTATGAGCGCAAGCTTTTCACCCAGGAGGAGGTCAACCAGCTGAAGAAGGACGAGTATAATATCGACGACCAGATCAAGGAGGGCAATGTGGCCTTCTTCGAAAATGTGAATAAGCTGTTCACCAGTGCCGTAACCCGGGCAGACTCCCTGCAGCGCCAGGTCCTGCGCACGCCTTTCACCTTCACCCAGGATGAAAAGATCGTCCTGGCCGATGACAATATGCCCTGGCCTGCCAACGAGGAGGCTCTCCGCAACCGCTGGCGCCAATACCTGAAATACCGCACCCTGGCCAAGTACGTCGATCTCAAGAAAGATCGCGAGGCTGCGAAGGCGAAGAAGGACTCCGCCTCCGGCAAGCTGGCCGTCAAGACCGATATGGCGCTGGAAGCGGAAGCGCGGGATGGCGTGCGCAAGAACCAGGAAGCCTATTTCAAGCGGCTGCGGAAGTTCGACGAGAACGAGCGCTTCAGCCTGTACGTAAACTCCATCGCCAACAGCGAAGACCCCCATACCGACTACTTCACGCCCAAGACCAAGGAAGACTTCGACGTACAGATGTCGGGCTCCTTCTTCGGCATCGGCGCCAGCCTCAAGGACGAGGAAGGCAAGACCAAGGTCGCGGCCATCATCCCGGGTTCGCCCAGCTGGAAGCAGGGCGAGCTGAAAGCCGGCGACGAGATCACCAAGGTGGCCCAGGGCACGGGCGAGCCGCTGGATATCCAGGGCTTCGACATCTCGGACGTGGTCTCAAAGATCCGCGGCAAGAAAGGCACCGAGGTGCGCCTCACCGTGAAGAAGGTGGACGGCTCCGTCAAGGTCATCTCCATCATCCGCGACGAGGTCTCCATCGAAGAGACCTTCGCCAAGAGCGCCATCTTCAAGTCGCCCGGCGGACCGGTCGGCTATATCTACCTGCCGGAATTCTACGCGGACTTCAACCATGTGAATGGCCGCCGCTGCGCGGACGACGTAGCCCGCGAGGTGCTGAAGCTGAAGGATGCCGGCGTCGTCGGCATCATCCTGGACCTCCGCAACAACGGCGGCGGCTCCCTGAGCGATGTGGTGGATATGGCGGGACAGTTTGTCGATAAGGGCCCGGTCGTGCAGGTAAAGAGCACCGATGCCTCGCCCATGACCCTCCGCGATTCCCAGCCCGGCACCTTATATGACGGCCCGCTGGCGATCATGGTGAACGGCGGCTCCGCCTCTGCATCCGAAATCATGGCCGCGGCCATGCAGGACTACAAGCGCGCCATCATCGTGGGCTCCACCACATTCGGGAAAGGCACCGTGCAGAAGGTGATCCCGCTGGAGGAATTCATGAACCCGGTGGACAAGATCCGCATGATCAACGAAGGCCCGATCGGTTCCCTCAAGCTGACCGTACAGAAGTTCTACCGTGTTAACGGCGGCTCCACGCAGCTGCGCGGCGTAACCCCGGATATCGTGCTGCCCGATCCCTACAGCCAGCTCGAAATGGGCGAGCGCAAGGATAAGGCGGCGATCAAATGGGATGAGATCCCGGCCGCCAGCTACAAGCCGGTCAGCAGCATCAACTATGTGCCCGTGGTAGCCGCATCCAACCGGAGAGTATCCTCCAGCGGCGTATTCCAGCTGATCGCCCGGAACGGGGAGCGCCTGAAGGCCCGCGAAAAGGATAACAGCTACTCGCTCAACGAAATGGCGTACCGCAAGGAACAGGACGAAGCTTCCGAGCTGAGCAAGAAGCTCGAGGAGCTCGAAAAGAAGGCCACCCCGATGGCCGTGGCAAATCCCAAAGACGATCTCGCCCGCATCAATGCCGACAGCAGCAGCATTGCCAAGAATGCGAACTGGCTGAAGAACCTGCAAAAGGATATCTATATCGGCGAAACGGTGAATATCGTCAACGACATGGTCAAGTACGGCACGAAGGTGACCATGGGCATGGGGATGAGGTAATGGATTTCAGATTGAAGATTTCGGATCTGATATTGATCGGAAGCGGCTGTCCCCGGGACGGCCGCTTTTGCTTTGCAGGGCCCGGAATGCAGATCGGGAACTCCCTTTGCAGCCCGCTTGTGAACGTAATTGCATTAGCATTTCCTATACATTTTAAGGGCAATAATTGAGATAGCTTTGCCGTTCTCTGTCCGTTTATGCTTCGAGGTCTCACTGCTATCCTGCTGACGCTTGCCATCCTGCTTCTGCGCCCCGGCCGGGCCGCAGCCCAGCTGTTCTACAGCGGCACGGAATACGGCATTACGGTGGGAGCCTCCCAGTATTTCGGCGACCTGAACGACAATTACGGCTTCAAGACCCCCCACCCCGTCGGCGGCGTCTTCGTCCGGCACCTGCTTTCCGAGTATATCGCCATCCGGGGCAATCTCAGCCTGACGCGGGTTTCCTACGACGACAAGCTCAGCGACAATGCCTTCAACCGGATGCGCAATCTGAGCTTTGCCAGCAATATCGTGGAGCTTTCGGTGGTCAGCGAGTTCAATTTCACCCGTTTCGCGACCGGCGAGGACAGCCGCCGCTTCACGCCCTACCTCGTTGGCGGCGTAGGCGCCTTCTATTACAATCCAACGGCGGAATTCGACGGCAAGCAGGTGAATCTCCGCAAGATGGGCACCGAAGGGCAGAACCTTCCGGAATATTCGAAACGCAAGTACAGCTCCGTTTCCGTCTGCTTCCCGGTGGGGGCAGGCTTCAAATATTGGCTGAAGCCCGGCATCAACCTCGGCTTCGAGATCGCCGACCGGCTCACGCTCACCGACTACCTGGACGATGTGAGCACGACCTTCGTAGGCAGCGATAAATTCGCCAACAATCCCGATTTCCCGAATCCCGCCTACTACCTGCAGGACCGCTCCCTGGAAGTCGGCAGCCAGAGCCTGGGCTATGCGGGTAAGCAGCGCGGCAACAGCTCGTCCTTCGACCAGTACCTGTAT
>JASLDA010000350.1 GCA_030151745.1 Chitinophagaceae bacterium
CACCAGCACGACTTGTAACTATGGTGATGTTGGTGCTCCCCGCTCTAACCCCGACTCCGCGCAGTTCTATGAGAACCTGCTGGCCTCCAGCACCCCGAACCGCGGTACCTGGGCCCCGGTAGCCCTGGCGGCGCCTACTGCAGGAAACGGTGTTGAATGCGGATTCGGTGTATCCAATATGCCGTATATGCGCCTTCCGCTGACCCGCGTTCAAAGCTTCGACATCATATTCACCAGCGACAGGTCGAAGTGGAGCCGCGTGCCGGTTATCGAAATGGAAGATGCCCCGTCCCTGTCCGAAGGAAACGTTTCCAAGTACTCGCTGCGCAAGCACCGCGGCTGGAACGGCGATTACGACGGCGGCGGCCGCCCGGTCTACAGCACGGATCCCGAAGATGACGGTATGTCCTGGTTCCCGGGCTATGCCATCAACCAGGAGACCGGCGAGCGTATGAACATCGTATTCGGCGAGGACAGCTACCTGAAGAGCGATAACGGCGACGACATGCTTTGGAATCCCTCGAAGCGCATCATGTCCGGCAATAACGTGATCTTCGGCGGCAAGCACTATATCTATGTGCTGCAGACCAAGTACGACGAAGGCAAGGCCTTCAAGGAAGCGATCACGCTCGACGGACCGTCTTCTATCAGTGTTTACGGCAACTTCGCCTGGGTCGGTCTCCCGACGGTGGCACAGACACAGGACCTGCTTTCTCTCAAGGATGGCCTCATCCCGACTGAAACCCGTATCCGTATCCGCGTTTCCCGTCCCTACGGCCGGTATATCCCCGATGGTCTGACCGATCTGCGCAACAACGGCTATCCGCTGTTCACGTTCAGCACCGCTAAGCTGGTTCCGACTCCGCTCAGCGAAGTCACCAATGCCTGGAACCATGATAAGGACGCTCTCCTGAAGCAGATCCACATCACTCCGAACCCCTACTACGGATATACCAACTACGAGGAAAGCCGTCTCGAAACAAAGGTTCGTATCATTAACCTGCCGCGCCGCGCGACGATCTATATCTACTCCGTAGACGGCTCCCTGATACGTACACTGACCAAGGATAATGAGAATCAGTCTTACATCGACTGGGATACCCGAAATGCCAAGGGGCTGAACATCGCCAGCGGTATGTATCTCTTCCATGTAAAGGCAGATGGCATCGGCGAAACGACGCTTCGCTGGTTTGGTGCCTTCCGCCCGACTGACGTGACTACCTACTAACAGACAATCACCGGGAGCGGCTGATTGCCGGCCGCTCCCATTTTACTCATTCGTCAGAAACGTACTGTAATAAATGAAAAACATTTTCGTACATATAGGCCTTACCGCGCTCGCAACGGCAATGGCCACCGCTTCTTTTGCGGGAAATAAGGACCGCAGCGGCCAGGCAGGAGCGGCGGAACTGCTGATCAATCCCTGGGCCGGCACCGCGGGGGTGTTCGGGGCAAACATGGCGAACGTTAGGGGTATGGAGGCCATGCGCGGGAACATCGCGGGCTTGGCGTATAAGACCGAGAAGAAAAACGGCACTACGTATAACCTGTACCTGAAAAGCACAAACATCAATATCTACAATATGAGCTTCGCGCAGAACTTCGGCAAGAATGGTTCCGCGAATGTCCTGGGCATCAACATCCAATCGATGAACTTCGGTTCTATCGAGCTTACGGACGATAAGAACCCCACGGGAGGAATCGGTACGTACAGCCCTTCTTTCTTTAATATCCAGGCAGGCTTTGCCAAGGAGTTCTCCCGCGCTATTCATGCCGGCGTAGGAGCCACCTTCGTATCGGAGCAGATCACCAACGCCCGCGCCTCCGGAGCCGCCTTCGAAGCCGGTGTTCAGTACACTACCGGCCGCGACGATAACTTCCACTTCGGCGTCACGCTCCGTAATGTAGGTACGAACATGCGCTTCACCGGCGAAGGTTTCACCTTCGACAGCGAAAGCCCCGGCACCCTCGGCTACGACGTTGCCCGCCGCACGCCTATCGAGAAGTTTGAAATGCCGACCTACCTGAGCATCGGTACCGCTTACGACTTCTACCTCGGAGCTGGCTACGGCCGCAATAACGCAGATACCGAAGGCCGTCTCAAGCACCGCCTGACTGCAATGCTGGCGTTCCAGTCCAACTCCTTCAATAACGATTACCTGAGCGTAGGTGCGGAGTATGCATACCGTGAGATGTTCATGGTACGTGCCGGCTATCGTTACGAAAAGGGCATCGGCAGCCTTGACCAGTCCACGACGTTCTACAAGGGTTTCAGCGCCGGCGCGACCGTCGCAACCATGTTCGCGAACCGTGGTCCCCGCGTCGCTTTCGATTACGCCTTCCGTCCGACCCACCGCCCGGATAACGGCGTGCACAATTTCTCCCTGCGGTTCATGCTTGGCGGCAACCGCGGCCAGGCCGCTCCGGAGATCGAGGAAAGCGAGATGATCCCGACCAACCTCTAGGTTCGGGCTCAACCGAATCCAGTATATTTGCGTACAACGCTTCTGCCATTCAGAAGCGTTGTATTTTTTAGTACAAACCCTAACCAACAGTACTTGCAGCATGTCCAGCATTAATTATGTAAGCCAGGAAACGCTTAATAGTCTTCGAGAGGAACTGTCTCAGCTGAAAACCACCGGCCGGGCCGAAAGTGCCCGGCAGATCGCCGAGGCCCGGGAAAAGGGAGACTTGAAAGAAAATGCTGAGTACGACGCTGCAAAGGAAGCCCAGGGCCTGCACGAGGCCAAGATCGCACAGCTCGAGAGCGCGATCGCCAATTCCCGCGTGCTGGACGCCCGGGATATAGATACCAGTAAAGTCTCTATCCTGTCGAAGCTGAAGCTCACCAATATGGCGACCAAGAAGGCCGTCGAGTACCAGCTCGTATCGGAAACGGAGGCGGACCTGAAGGCCGGCAAGATCTCGGTGGCCTCGCCCATCGGAAAGGGACTGCTCGGTAAATCGAAGGGAGAGATCGCAGAGATCCAGGTTCCCAGCGGTATCCTGAAGTTCCGCATCGACGAAATCTCCGCCTGACCATGGCCAGCATTTTCACGAAGATCATCAACGGCGATATCCCTTC
>JASLDA010000444.1 GCA_030151745.1 Chitinophagaceae bacterium
GACGGCCGCAGCGTGAAGACCGGCACCATGGGGATCATCGGCTGCACCTCATTCTTCCCTTCGAAGAACCTGGGCGCCTACGGGGACGGCGGCGCGATGTTCACCAATGACGACGCGCTGGCCGAAAAGCTCCGCATGATCGCCAACCACGGACAAAACGTGCGCTACTACCACGAAATGGTGGGCTGCAACAGCCGGCTGGACACCCTGCAGGCTGCCGTGCTGCGCATCAAGCTCCGCCATCTCGACACTTACTGCGACGCCCGCCGGGCGGCCGCCGATTATTACGATGCCGCATTCGCCGGCAATCCGCATATCGCCACGCCCTTCCGGGCACCCTACGCGCACCACGTATTCCACCAATATACATTGCAGCTGAAGGGAGTGAACCGTGATCGCCTGGTACAGCAGCTTGCTGAAAAAGGCATCCCGTCGATGATCTACTACCCCGTCCCCAGCCACAAGCAGAATATGCTGAAAGCCTTTGTGGACGCGGGCTGCAACCTCCCCAACACCGACGCTCTCAATGCCTGCGTGATCTCGCTCCCCATCCATACCGAGCTGAGCGAAGAAGAGCTGCGCTTTATAACCGAAGGAGTACTGAACGCCATTTCCGAACAAACAGCCGCATGAAAATTACGCCTACCCCGATTGAAGGCCTTCTGATCCTGGAGCCGCGGGTATTCTTCGACGATCGCGGATATTTCTTCGAATCGTTCAACTGGAAGCAATTCAGCCAGCTGACCGGCCACCTGGAGCCTTTCGTGCAGGACAACCAGGCGCGCTCGGTGCGCAATGTGCTGCGCGGGCTGCATTATCAAAACAATCCCACGGCCCAGGCCAAGCTCATCCGGGTGCTGGAAGGCACGATCCTGGACGTGGTCGTCGACCTGCGGCCCGGCAGCGCAAGCTACGGGCAGTGGTACGGGGTGGAGCTGAGCGCCGACAACCGGCTGCAGCTGCTCGTCCCCCGCGGCTTCGCCCACGGCTACAGCGTGCTGAGCGAGACCGCCGAGATCATGTACAAGTGCGACAATTATTACGACAAGTCCAGCGAAGGGGGAATCCTTTACAACGACCCGGCCCTGAACATCGACTGGAAAATCGATCTGGATGCCGCGATCGTGTCCGATAAGGACAAGGTCCAGCCGTTGATGGCGGATGCCCGGATAGACTTCTGATCCAAGCTTTTATAACAGCCGGGATGATGCAGGCCAGCTTCATCCCGGCTGCTGGAGCGCCCTGGCCCGCGGCAGCGGCATGCACAGGTTCAACAGCACCAGGCAGCGAAAGATCCAGCCGGAAAACATGCCGGCCGGCGCGCTCCAGATGATCCAGACCTGCAGCGCCGCGTAGACGGCGATTCCTGCAAGCAGCGCGGTAAGCGGCTTCCTCAGGGCAAAGCCGCCCAGCGCGAAGTACGCGACCAGAACGGCCATCGCATACACGAGAAAGCCCCGCTCGCCCAGCCCTTCGAGCCCGCCGTTCCGGAGCCTCGAGATCAGCTCGGGCAGCAGGATCAGAATGCCCGAGCTGACCAGCACGGAGCGGACACGGCGAAGCTCCCGCAGCCGCTGTTCCCGCAGCGATTCCGGGTCCTCGTCGAAGATCGAGCGGACAGGCTCCTCCGGAGCCTCTTTACCGGCGCCCTGCTGCATCAGGATTTCATGTTGACGTATTGCAGGGGCACGTCAAGGCTGCTCGTCCGGCAAAGCTGGATCACGGCCTGCAGATCGTCGATCTTCTTCGCCGTAACGCGGATGATATCGTCCATTATGGCCGCTTCCACCTTCAGCTTGCTGTCCTTGACCAGCTTCACGATCTTCTTGGCCATATCGCGGTCGATGCCGTTCTTGACGGTGACGACCTTGCGGATATACTTGCCGCTGGCCGTCGGCTCCTTGCTCATATCGAAGGCATTGGCCTCTATGCCCTGGCGCATGCTCTTGGTCAGCAGAATATCCTCCAGCTGCCGCAGCTGCATGTCGCTTTCCACTTCCAGGTTTATCGTATAGTCTTTCTTGTTCAGCTCTACGCTGACATGGCTGCCCTTGAAATCGTAGCGGTTGTCAACTTCCTTCTTCACGACATTGATGGCGTTGTCGAGCGTTTGCAGATCGATCTTGGACGTGATATCGAATGATGGCATAAGCGGGATTTGGGATTGAAGATTTTAGATTGAAGATTTTAGATTTATGCGGCTTGGCGGCGGATCTGAGGTTTCTACGGCAGGTTTTTCTTCCGGCGGAAAAACCGTACCGCAAAGCCCCTAAAGTACCTCTTCGGCCGGACGCCGGCAGCCGGCGGTCCGCTTCAGCGCCGACCGGCAAAGCAGCTTCAGCGACTCTAGCCCTTGAGCTTTTCTTCCAGCTCCATCAGCTGCTCGAAGGCCTGCTCGTATTCTGCATTCATTGCTTCCCAGGCGGAGCTTTGCTTCCGGTATTCATCGTCCAGGGCTGCGAACCGGGTCTTGTCCGCGTACACTGCCGGGTCTCCCAGCCGGGCTTCCAGCCCGGCCTTCAGCTCGCCCAGCTTTTTCAGCTCGCTCTCCAGCCGCTCGACCTTCTTTTGCTGCTTGTCGTAGTCCTTCTGGCGCCCGCGGATCTCGTGATCGGGGGCTTTCGGCTTCGGCTCGGCCGGTTTCGGCGCCTCTTTCTTCTCCGGCTTCACCGGCTCGGGGCTGGCCGCGGCTTTCTTCTTGCGGTCCTCGATCCAGGTATGCCACTCATCGTAGGTCCCGACAAACTCCTTGATCTTGCCTTCCTCGATCCACCAGATCTTATTTGCCGTCTGGGAAATGAAATAGCGGTCGTGGCTCACGATGATCAGCGTGCCTTCATACTCGTTCAACGCGTCGATCAGCATCTCGACGCTCTGCATGTCGAGGTGGTTCGTCGGTTCGTCGAGCAGCATGAAGTTCGCCTTGGTGATGATGGTCTTGGCCAGGGCCACCCGGGCCTTTTCTCCCCCGCTCAGCACGCGGATCTTCTTGAATACATCGTCTCCCTGGAAAAGGAAGCAGCCCAGCAGCTGCCGCAGCTGCAGCTCGTGCATGCCGCTGCCGGCGCGCTTGAGCTCTTCCAGGATCTCGATATCCAGGTTCAGCGACTCCAGCTGATGCTGTGCGTAGAAAGCTTCTTCCACGTTATGCCCTTCCTTGCGCTCGCCGTCGAAAGGCTCGCGGCCCGTTATGATGCGCAGCAGGGTGGACTTACCCTTGCCGTTAGCGCCTATGAGCGCGATCTTGTCGCCGCGCAGGATCTCCGCATCGGCATTTTCGAGCAGGGTAAGCGGGGCGAAGCGCTTGGTGACATGCTTAAGCGTGCTGATGATCTTCCCCGGCTGCACGCCGACGTCGAAATTTATGTTCATCACCGGCACGCTGGCATCCGGGCTTTCGATGCGCTCGAGCTTATCCAGGCGCTTAAGCGCGCTCTGGGCCTGGGCGGCCTTCGTGGCCTTGGCGCGGAAGCGCTCGATAAAGCGCTCCTGCTGCCGGATATATTCCTGCTGGTTCTCGAATGCCCGCTGCTGCAGGATCATACGCTCCGCCTTCTCTTTTTCAAAGAAGGAATAATTTCCCGAATAGGATACCAGCGTACGCTGGAACACCTCGACGATCTTGGTCACCATACGGTCCAGGAAATAGCGGTCGTGGCTGACGATGATCACGGAGCCGGGATAGCTCTGCAGGTAGCGCTCCAGCCATTCGATGGACGGCAGGTCGAGGTGGTTGGTAGGTTCGTCCAGCAGCAGCAGGTCCGGGGCCTGGAGCATCATTTTAGCCAGGAGCACCCGCATGCGCCAGCCCCCGCTGAACTCGTTGTACGGACGCTGCAGGTCGGTGGTCGAGAAGCCGAGGCCCTCGAGAACTTCCGCCGCCCTGTGCTCCATCTCATAGCCCCCGGCCACTTCAAAGTCGTGCA
>JASLDA010000367.1 GCA_030151745.1 Chitinophagaceae bacterium
GGCTAAGTACTTTTTCCACCAATACTGAAATACGATGAGTGCCCATACCGTGGCATGGCTGTCTTCGGGGTTGGAGCTGCGCAGTTTCTGCTTCAGGGCCTCGGTGGCGTTCACATTGAAGATCCCCTGTTCCTGCACGAAGGATTTCGACAGCAGGTCGTTGTCGATAAGGCCCCAGAGCTCCTTGCGGAACCAGTCGAGCAGGGGAATCTCGAAGCCTTGCTTCGGCCGGTTGTAGATGGCCTCGGGCAGCATACCGCGGAAGGCGTCCTGCACGATCAGCTTTTTCATGCTGCCGTTGATCTTATACGATGCCGGCAGGCCGAACGCGAAATCGACCACCTGGTAATCCAGGAAGGGACTGCGGACCTCCAGGCTGTTTGCCATGCTCATCAGGTCTACCTTGACCAGCATATCGCTCAGGAGCACGAGGTTCATGTCGGTCAGCAACACCTCGTTATAGTCGTCGCTGCGCAGGGAACGCAGGATCTCCCGCTTCTCGGCCGTATAATCCTGTGCGCTGAAACTGGGAGTTAAGAGCTGGTTGACCTGCTCGGGCGTATTAAAGGAGGCCCAGCGCCAGTAACGCTCGGAGGCTCCGAGCCGGGCGCCTTCGGCAAAGCGGTGCAGTTGCCGGAATTTGTTCGTGAGCTTACCGTTCCGGCTCCGGGGCAGCATCTTCCAGATGGGAAGCCCTGCCCGGACCAGGGTGTTCATCGCGGACTGCTGCCGTACCCGCCACTCGGCCGCATGCTTGTTATAGCCGGCAAATATCTCGTCGCCCCCGTCCCCGCTTAAGGCGACGGTCACATGCTTGCGCGTTTCGTGCGCTAGGATATAAACGGGGATTGCCGACGAGTCGGCAAAGGGTTCGTCCAGGTAATCCAGCACCCCGTACACGTGTTCCAGGAAATCGGCATTGCCCAGGGAAAAGACGGTATGCTCCGTTTTGTACCGGTCGGCCACCATGCGTGCATAGCGCGTCTCGTCGAAATACGGGTTGTCCTTATAGCCTATCGAGAATGTGCGCAGCTTGTCCGTGTGCCGGCTGGCCAGGGCGACGACCACCGAGCTGTCGATGCCCCCGCTCAGGAAGGCCCCGAGCGGCACGTCGGCGATCAGACGCTCCTGCACGGCATGATCCATGCGCTGCACCAGCTCCTGCTGCGCCGCTTCGTAGCTAAGCTCCCCGTAGCGCCCGGGATGCGTCTTCAGCTCGTAGTAGGCCGTTTCGCGAACGGAGCCATCGGGACCCAGCTCCATATAATGCCCCGGCCGCAGCTTGGCCACGTCCTGCAGCATGCTCTGGGGCTGGGGTACGTAGTTCAGCTGCAGGTATTGCTGCAGTACGGCGGTATTCAGCCTGCGCGGAATATCCCAGGCCAGCAGCGCCTTCATCTCCGAGGCAAAGGCGAGGAGCCCGGCATTGCGATAATAGACCAGCGGCTTCTTGCCGAAGCGGTCGCGGCCCAGGATCATGCGCTCTTCCTGCCGGTCGTAAAACGCGAAGGCGAAAAAGCCGCTGAGCAAGGGCAGGCAGGCCGGGCCCTGCTCGATGAGCAGGTGCAGCAGCACCTCGGTGTCCGAATGGGAGCGGGGGCCGCCGCTGCGCTTCCAGGCTGCGCCCAGGTACCGGTCCGAAAGTTCTTTATAGTTGAAGATCTCGCCGTTGAAGACGAGCACGTAGCGACCCGAAGGGTCATGCATGGGCTGGGCGCCGCAATTGCTGGTATCGATGATCGAAAGCCGGCGATGGCCCAGGGCGCAGCGGGAGTCGGCCCAGGTGCCGCCGCTGTCGGGACCGCGGAGTATCAGCTGATCCGTTGATTGCGCTACCCGCCCGAGGATGGCCCCGGCGGTGCTTTTGTTGAAGGCAAAGAGGCCGGTTATTCCACACATATGATCTGTAACAGCCCGCTATGCCGGGCTGACAGCGAGAAGCGGCTGCAAATTATTACTTTCTGAGATTTTCTGCCGCTATGCGGACGCCTTTACCGGTTATGGTTTCCCGGCGCTGCCTGCTCCGGGGCTCTCCGGTCCATGATTAGGAATCTCCGGTTCTTTTACGACAGCCCCGCAATGCGCCTCTTCCTCACGCGCATTGCGGGGACTTAGGTTCTATCAAAGACAGCGATGCCGCTGACTACTTTTCCATGTTCAGCTCGCCCATCTTCTCGACGCGGCGCTCGTGGCGGCCGCCCTCGAAGGCTGTGTTCGCGAAGGCTTCCAGCATCTGCAGGGCCAGCTCGTAGCTCACGAAGCGGGCGGGGATGCAGAGCACGTTCGCGTTGTTGTGCTGGCGGGCCAGCTGTGCAAGCTCTACGTTCCAGCAAAGCGCCGCGCGGACCCCCGAATGCTTGTTGGCCGTCATGCAGACGCCGTTGCCCGAGCCGCAGACCAGTACGCCGAAGGCCGCCTCGCCGCGCTCCACCATAGAGGCCACGGGGTGCGCGAAGTCGGGGTAGTCCACGCTGTCGGCGCTGTGCGTACCCTTGTCATCGACGGTGCGGTGGGCTGTTTCCTGCAGCCAGGCCTTCAGCCTGTCCTTGTATTCAAAGCCGGCATGATCGGCCCCGATGGCTACGGGAAGCGATGTATCGAATGTAGTATTCATGAAAATTGTTCTTGTTCGAAGCGCTCAGCACGGATCTTGCGGTCGCGTTCCGCACGGGCGCTGATATTAATGGAGATTTCGTAGAGGATGTAGATAGGCACGAAGACCAGCATCCAGCTGAACCAGTCCGGAGGCGTGATGATCTGTGCCAGGAATACCAGGATCACCACGGCATAGCGCCGGTTCTTGCGCATGAATCCCGGCGTCAGCACGCCGATGCGGGAAAGGAAGAACACCACGATGGGAAGCTCGAAGACGATTCCCATACCCAGCACCATATCCGACAGCGATTCATAGTAGTTGTCGATCGTGAAGATGTTCTTGATGTCCGGGGAGAGATGGTAGTTTGCAAAGAAGTTGATCGTAAAGGGAGCCAGCAGGAAGTATCCGAAGAGGATGCCGAGTATGAACAGCAAGGAGCTCCAGAAGACGATGCCCCTTGCGTTTTTCAGCTCGTTCGGGTTCAGGGCGGGCTTCAGGAATTTCCAGAATTCGTAGAATACGTAAGGGAAGGATACGATGAAGCCCATCATCAGCGAGGACGAGAATGACAGGACGAACTGGCCGCTCATCTCGGTGTTCTGCAGCGTAAGTGTAATGTCCTGCATGCAGAGCGCGTCCGTACCCATCTTTTCCCCCAGCGCGCAGAGGAGGCGGTAGGAGATGAAATTGCTGCGGGTAGGGCCGGTGATGACATGCGTATATATATCCTCGGCATAAATGAACACCACTACGCTGGCTAACAGGATGGCGATCAGGG
>JASLDA010000370.1 GCA_030151745.1 Chitinophagaceae bacterium
CAGCCGGCCGCCGCCGGCCCCGCCGTCCGGACCGAGATCTATGACCCAGTCGGCGTTCCGGATCACATCCGTGTTGTGCTCGATGACGATGATGCTGTGCCCGTTGTCCAGCAATGCATGGAACGACTTCAGCAGCTTGCTGATATCGTGGAAATGCAGGCCGGTCGTGGGCTCGTCGAAGATGAACAGCAGTTTCTCCTTTGCCGCGCCGCGCCCCAGGAAAGAGGCCAGCTTCACGCGCTGCGCCTCGCCGCCCGAAAGCGTATCCGAGCTTTGCCCGAGCTTGATATATCCCAGTCCCACATCGCTCAGGGGCTGAATGGCCTTCGCGATTTTTTTCTCCGATTTGAAGAACTCTATGGATTCATCCACGCTCATCTCGAGGATATCGTAGATATTTTTGTTGTGCAGCTTCACTTCCAGGATCTCGTCCTTGAAGCGCCGGCCCTTGCAGCTTTCGCAGACCAGGTGCACGTCGGCCAGGAACTGCATTTCCACGACTACCTCGCCTTCGCCCTTGCAGGTATCGCAGCGGCCTCCGTCGGCATTGAAGGAGAAGTGCTTGCTTTCGTAGCCCCGCAGCTTGGAAAGGGGCTGCTTCTCGAACAGTTTCCGGATCTCGTCGTAGGCCTTGATATAGGTCACGGGATTGGAGCGGGAGCTTTTGCCGATGGGGTTCTGGTCTATCAGCTCCACGCCGGATATCATGTCCAGGTCTCCGCTCAGCGCCTTGTGAATACCCGGCCGCTCGGTACCTGTGCCGTAGTGCTTCATCAGGGCGGGGTAGAGGGTCTGCTTCACCAGGGTAGTCTTGCCGCTGCCGCTCACGCCGGTCACGACGCACATCGTATTAAGCGGGAAGGAGACGCTGACGTCCTGGAGGTTGTTCTGCCGCGCGCCCTCGATGCGGATAAAGTTCCGGCCCTTACGGCGCTGCGGCGGCGCTTCGATCTGCAGGCGCCCGCTGAGATAGCCGCCGGTCAGGCTTTCGGGGTTCGCCATCAGCTCCTCCGCGTGCCCCGTTGCGACGACTTCGCCGCCCAGGTGGCTGGCCAGAGGACCCATATCGATTATATGGTCCGCCTCGCGCATCATCATCTCGTCGTGCTCCACGACCACGACGGTATTGCCGAGATCGCGCAGGTTCTTCAGCACCCTGATCAGCCGTTCCGTATCGCGGGAATGGAGGCCGATGCTGGGTTCGTCGAGGATATAGAGGGAATCGGTCAGGTTGCTGCCGAGGAACTTGGTCAGCTGGATGCGCTGGCTTTCCCCGCCGGACAGCGAGTTGGCAAGGCGGCTCAGCGTCAGGTAGCCCAGGCCTACGTCCAGCAGCGTGCGCAGGCGCTGGCCGATCTCGAGCAGGATCCGCTTCGCCACCTGCTGATCGTGCTCGTTCAGGCGCATGTTGGCGAACCATTCCGCGAGATCCGTCGCCGGCATGGTCAGCAGGTCGGAGATCCGCGCCCCGCTCACCTTCACGTAAAGGGCCTCCTTGCGCAGGCGGCTGCCTTCGCAATCGGGGCAAACGGTCTTGCCGCGGTAGCGGGCCTGCATGATGCGGTACTGCACCTTGTACAGGTTCTGGGCTACCATGTCGAAGAAATCCTTCACCCCGTTCACATTGCCGTTGCCGTTCCAGAGCAGGTCGTACTCGGCCGGGCTCAGATCCATGATGGGCTTGTGTACCGGGAAATCGAAGCGCGAGGCGGTCCGGATGAAGTCCTGCTGCCAGAGGCTCATCTTCTCGCCGCGCCAGCAAACGACGGCCCCTTCGTAGACGCTCAGCCGCTTGTCCGGGATCACCAGCTCGGGATCGATGCCGAGCACCTGGCCGAATCCTTCGCAGGTGGGACAGGCGCCATAGGGATTGTTGAATGAAAAAAGATTGGGCGTCGGCTCCTCGAAGCTCATCCCGTCCGCCTCGAAGCGGCTGTTGAAGCCCACTTTCTGGTCGCCGTCGATCTCCACCAGGCAGTCGCCCTCGCTTTCGTAATAAGCCGTCTGCACGGAGTCCGACAGGCGGTGAATATCGTCTTCCCCGAAGGGCTTGACCACGATCCGGTCGATGAGCAGGAACAGCGGCCCTTCCGGGATCACGGCTCCTTCCTCCAGCAGCTCCTCGATGCGCGACATGCCGGCGGTGTCGCTGTAGATCCTCGAAAAGCCTTTCTGCAGCAGGATGTTCAGCTCTTCCGCGACGCTGCGCCCGTAGCGGGTCACCAGCGGGACCATTATCTGCACCTTCGTGCCTTCCGGCAGCGCGGCGATATAGTCCACCACGTCGCTGACCGAATCTTTGCGCACTTCCTTGCCGCTGACCGGGGAGATGGTGCGGCCGGCGCGTGCGTAGAGCAGGCGGAGGTAGTCGTAGATCTCCGTCATGGAGCCGACGGTGCTCCGCGGGGTACGGGTCGTTACCTTCTGCTCGATGGCGATGGCCGGGCAGATGCCGCGGATATAGTCGACATCGGGCTTGTCCATGCGCGCGAGAAACTGCCGGGCATAGGCGCTGAGGCTTTCGGCATAGCGGCGCTGGCCTTCCGCGAACAGCGTGTCCATGGTCAGCGAGCTTTTGCCCGAGCCGGAGACACCGGTGACCACGACGAATTTATTGCGGGGAATGGCGACATCGACGTTCTTCAGGTTGTGCATGCGCGCTCCCTTGATGAAGATCGCATCGTCGTTCGGCCTTCCTGCGCCTGCCGGTTTGCTGAGAAAGGAGGTGGATATGTCGGTAGCGGCCTGTTCGGGTTTCTCCGCCTTTTTCCTAGAGGCAGCGGCCGGTTTGGAAGCCGGGGCCGCAGTCTTTTTTGATGCCATGATTTCGGTTATAAAGGTACCAAAAACATCAACGGGCTGCGGCTATTAGCAACGAAAAGGCGCTTATGGCCCTATCAGAAAGCCCCCGGCAGCGAAGCCGGTTCCGTCTTTGGGACATAATCCGGAAAATAATATTGGGCCAGGTTTC
>JASLDA010000378.1 GCA_030151745.1 Chitinophagaceae bacterium
CTCCGCCAGGGCTTTCACGGCCGCCAGCTTCATCTCTTCGTTGATGCCGGTGGCCCGCACGTCGAGCGCGCCGCGGAAGATGAAGGGGAAGCCCAGCACATTGTTCACCTGGTTGGGATAATCGCTGCGGCCGGTGGCCATGATGACGTCGGGGCGCGCCGAGACGGCATCTTCGTAGGAGATCTCGGGAGTGGGATTGGCAAGCGCAAACACGATCGGGTCCGGGGCCATGCTGCGCACCATATCCGGGCTCAGCACGCCGCCCTTGGACAGGCCGATGAATACATCGGCGCCCGCCATGGCCTCGGCAAGGCTCAGGGAAGGACCCGCCTGGGCGAACTGCCGCTTCTGGACGTCCAGGTCGCCGCGGCCGGCGGTGATCAGGCCCTTGCTGTCGAACATGAAAATATTGCGGACATCCGCGCCGAGCGCGATATAGATCCGGCAGCAGGAAATGGCCGAGGCGCCTGCTCCCGAGATCACGAAGCGGACCTCGCCGATATCCTTGTTCACCAGCTCGAGGGCGTTGAGAAGCGCTGCGCCCGAAATAATGGCCGTGCCGTGCTGGTCGTCGTGCATAACGGGGATCGAGAGTTCCTCCTTCAGCCGGCGCTCGATCTCGAAGCATTCCGGGGCCTTGATATCCTCGAGGTTGATGCCGCCGAATGTGGGCTCAAGGGCTTTCACGACTTTGACGAAGCTATCCACATCCGTCACCGCAAGCTCGATATCGAACACATCGATATCGGCGAAGATTTTGAACAGCAGCCCCTTGCCTTCCATGACCGGCTTTCCGGCCTCGGGGCCGATATTGCCCAGGCCCAGCACCGCGGTGCCGTTGCTGATCACACCGACCAGGTTGCCCTTCGCCGTATATTTATAGACATCTTCCTTGTTTGCGGCGATCTCCAGGCAGGGCTCGGCAACCCCGGGCGAATAGGCCAGGGCCAGGTCCCGCTGGGTCTTGGTTTCCTTGGAGGGGATCACCTCGATCTTGCCCGGACGGCCTTTACGGTGGTATTCGAGTGCGTCTTCTTTGCGGATGAGTTGCGCCATGGGACGGAAAGTTACGATGCGCGGCGGGCTGCGCGATGCAAACCTGGCATGATGCTTACGAGGATACGAAAAACCGCATTCGCCATGATTGAAATCATCAAAACGCTGCCCCAGCATGTGTTGGGTGTCCGCGCTACCGGGGAAGTCACCAAGGAGGACCTGGAGACGGTCCTGATTCCGGCCATGGACAAGCTGGTGGAGCGCAGCGGCGCAATCCATTATCTCCTGGTGCTGGATACCGACGTGAAAAACTGGGACCTCGGCGCCTGGATGAGCGACGCCAAGCTGGGGCTGAAATATTTCAGCAAATGGCACAAGATCGCCGTCGTAACGGAGCAGGAAGCCGTGCGCAGCTTCACCAAGGGATTCAGCGCGCTGGTGCCCGGGGAGGCCCGGGGCTATACACATGCGCAGCTCCAGGAAGCGACCGCCTGGGTCGTGGAGCCGGACGAGAAAGATCTAACGGCCTGAACGCTCGGCCGCGAGGCTGCGCCGGCTGTCCGCAGCTTCCGACCGCTCGTCAAAAGAAAACCCGCAACGTTCGTCCGCTGCGGGTTTTCTTCGATTCAAGGAACGGACTTGCTATTTCTTATGGGCGCTCAGGTGGATATCCTGCGTGATCTTGACCGGGATCTTCATCTCGCCGATGGTCATATCGCCTGAAATATTCTGTGCCAGCTTGCTGTCCGCAACCATACCCGTGGCCACTTCCACGTCCATCGAGCCTTTCTGGTCGCCGCTGAGCTTGATCTGCACGTTCTTCATCTGCTCGCTCGCGATATCGCCGCCCGCGGTAACGACACTGCTTACGTCGATATGGGCGATGCCGTTGCTTACGGATGTGAGCTTATACGTATTATCCATCTTCATTGCGATCGCGCTCAGGTTGAGGTCGACCGCCTTCTTCCAGGTATCGCCCGGCTTTACAGGCTTGTCCGGGAAAATGTTGAGCGCCTGCTGCATCATGCCTTTCATGGCCGTATCGTTGAACATTTTGGCCATCTGGCCGCGGGTGGCGGTACCAGCCGGCGTTGTGGTATCGCCGATAGAATTGACGATGGCATCCAGCCCGTCGATCTTCTGGATCTCTCCCTGCTCGTTGACCGTCATGCTGAAGGGCTTGTGCAGCATTTCCCCCAGGGAGCCGAGGGCCGGGTCCGAAGCCTGCGGATTGTCGGAATCATACTTGATCTGCCCCATCGGCATGGATGTCTCCAGCGTGATACGGTCATAAGTAACCGTCAATTTCCGGCCATTGCCTTCCGCTGCGGCTACATCGTACGTGGCCTGCATCATCATATTGTTCGTGGTCTTAAGCGCCTGTCCCATCATGGTCTGCTCCATGGACATGCGGTTATCCGTGGTATAGATGTATTGCGCGCCCGGCTGCAGCTTCAGCTTCAGGTCGATGGTGTCGCTGCCGCCCTTGCAGGAGGCCAGCATCCCCAGTCCGGCCAAAGCAGAGAGGGAAAGGATACGGGAAGTAATGCTCATATATAAAGCTTGGGGGTTGGTACGCCGCGAAGTTATTGCTTCGCTGCGCTCGCTATACGCGGGGACGGGAAAAGCTGCAGGATGGTAAGAAGAGAGATGCCTGCCCGCTCACTTATTGTACGTGTTCATAGTGCGCTCGATGCCCACAGCGGCAAAGCTCTCGATCATCTCGACGCTTTTGAGCAGCTTTTCCTTTACGATAGGCAGCTCTTCCGCCGTCCATTTGCCGAGCACGAAATCGATCTGCTTGCCCTTGGCGTACTTGTTGCCGATGCCGAAGCGGAGCCTGGGGTAGTTGTTCGCGCCGAGACTCTCTTCGATGCTTTTGAGTCCGTTGTGGCCGGCGGCGGATCCCCCCGGGCGGATGCGCAGCGTCTCGATGGGCAAGGCCAGGTCGTCGACGATCACCAGCGTGTTCTCGACAGGGATCTTCTCTTTATCCATCCAGTATTTCATCGCCTTGCCGCTGAGATTCATATAGGTCGTGGGCTTGATCACGATGAAGGTCTTGCCTTTCCATTTTGACTCGGCGACGTATGCCAGGCGGTCCTGCTTAAAGCTGCCGCCGTGCTTGATCACGAAGGTATCGGCCACGTCGAAGCCTATGTTGTGGCGCGTCGCGTCATATTCCATCCCGATGTTTCCAAGCCCGACGATGAGGAATTTCATGGGCGCGAAGA
>JASLDA010000522.1 GCA_030151745.1 Chitinophagaceae bacterium
GGCAGATCTAGTCGATATTGCAGGCGAGAATGACTTCTCCGCCGAGTGCGTAGCATCACGGAAGAAACAGGCGGAGGTCGTTAGAGGACACTGCCTCTTCTGTAACGAACCCATGAAAGCAGCGAAGGATGGGAAGATCCATCTTTACTGCGACGATGACTGCCGTGAAGACTACGAATACGAGTCGACGATCCGGTCTAACCAACGGAGGTCATTGTGATTCCTGTGCTACCGACAATCCCTGAGACGCCTGTAGTAAGCCTGATCCCTGAGCTCAGGGTCTACGCAGGACAGAATCAGATCCGCCGCAATGTTGGCTTGTTCGCCACGAACATCCAAGGGGCTGGTGTCCAAACGGTCACGAAGGTTTTGCAACCCAACGACACGTTCCAGCTGAACAACGTCAAGGCATTTGTGCTCTCATGCAATCAGTCAATCCTGGTTGCCATGACTTGGGACGTGAACTCAGTGGTGCAGTCATGCATCATGAACTCCAAGCTTCTCATGTGGGACCAAGCCCTGTCCACCTTGAACGTCAGCAATAATGCATCGGTCGTCACCCAGCTGACGCTCGTGTACGTGGAGTAGCAATGAAATGTGAAGCTCGGTTGGTGCTCAATGTGGATCCCATCATTTCCAGCGTGCCTCAAGCGCAGGGCCTAATCGAGATGATCATGCAAGGGACATCCGACCTCTTGCTGGAAGCGAAAGACGGCCCTGATTTCAAAGAGCAGCTGCTGATCAGATGCAAGCCTTGGGAGGAGGATCTTGGGAAGCTAGAGATCTCTGTGCTGGACCAATACGGAAGGCCCGCTGATCTAGCTTACGACGATACCATCGTGATTCAAGTCCTCGCAACCTCTATCCATTGAACGGTAAATATGCCTACTCCCTACATTGAGAAGTTGAGCAAAGAGGGCCACGGGTCAGTAGCGGACCTGGAGCAGAAGTGGGACAAAGCCAAGAAAGCTGCAGAAGACCAAGGACAGGGTGAGAACTACGCCTATGTCACCGAAATCTTCCAGCGCATGGCTGGAGTCAACGCATCTGTGGAGCAGATTTAGATTGGAGCCGCATATCGCTTGCTGGCTACGAAAGGTGTTTGAAGTGCCATCGGTCCCCGCTTGACACCCGGGATTGTTTCAGGCTGATGGCTTTAAAGGAGACAGTTCGTTGGTTGGACTGTCTCCTTCTTTTCGTTCAAAATTATGAGAGTCATGGCCATAGATGGAAATTGGTACCTCCATCGCCTGTACCACACACAACCTGACAATGTCAAGGACCCGACTAGCTTCATCTGCCGCAGGTTCTTGGCGATGATCTGTGCTGATGCGATGGCTACCAAATGTGACCGGCTCTTGGTAGCATTCGACGGTGACAAGGTGTTTCGCTTCAAGCTCTATCCGAAGTACAAGGGCGAACGAGGAGCCAGCAGTCCCGCGTATGACTATCTCGATGCCCTCAAAACCTACCTCTCTAAAGCTGGGGTACCGGTCTTCCACTTCCAAGAGTACGAGGCGGATGATGTACTCGCATCTGTTGCTACCCAGTGCAGAAATGTCATATGCGGGACGAGAGATAAGGATAGTCATCAGTACTTGAAAGAGGGCGTAGAGCTCTACGATTCCGGTGCGAAACCCAAACCGATCTTGCTGACTCACGAACAGGTGCAGAAGATCGATGGGATGACTGGGGCGCAGTTCCTAGACTATCAGACGCTGATCGGTGATAAGATCGACTGCGTGCCTCAGCTGGTCAGCCCAGCGAAGGCCAAGAAGGGGATCTTGAATCACGGATCCCTGAAGAAGTGGATGGCCAAAGATGCAGAGTTCCGAGCTGCTATGACCGAGATTAGGGAAGAGTTCCTCCTGAATCGTAAGCTCGTGAAGATGAAGACTGACTTGCCAGTTCGGCCATTTGTGTCCGTGAACTGGGCACCATACAGCGAAGACTTCCCGAAGAAGTACTTCGAGTACAAGGACTTCTGCAACCCTAAGTCCAAGGGACTGTTCTGAAACGTCAAAAGGCGTAGCCGATTATGGCTACGCCTTTTTCTTTGTCTGCCTCAGATCAATGGAGTCAGTAATGACCGCAGAACACGACAGTCATCTAGGCCCAGTGTTCCTCCGTTGATAGCCTTCCTGAGGAGGATCTCGTCGTTGAGGATTGACGGTTTGACTAGTCTACGCCACTGAGCAACTGCACACTTCACGGCGTTCTCGCTTGGGATCCGAAGGATGTCAGGATTGGCAATGACGTCAAGTCCAGTTTTGCTCTTGATGTAAGAGTAGTTATCACGTCCTGTAGTCTGCAGGAGTCCAGACCCACGGAAGTTCCAGCCGTCATTGGCTTCGGTGTTACCCAGCTTCGTCCTGCCGAACTCACCTCCGTATAGGATGTTAGCTAGAGATCGTTGATCAGCAGGCTGCACCCCATCAATCCGCCCGTACTTCTTAGCCTGCTCTTCGCTGATGCGCTTAGGAACGAACGTCTGCAAGAGGCTGGTCACAGAGTAGTTCAGGCTCTCTATGGTCAAGGATAGACGACCTGTTTCGTGAAGCACCTGAACCAAGAACTCCAGCAACTCCTTGCGATCTGGGAAGCTGGATTCGAGAGCCACGAATGGGCCGGACCATGCCGACACGTTCACAGGCTTAACGCCAGCTTTCGTAAGTAGGGTACTCCACGCTTTCTGGTCCATCATTGCTCCTTGTCAGCAAACGAGTCAGGTGACAACACCCTCAGGCTGTGGATGCAGGAGTTTAGGTCTGCTACAATCTTGTTTGCTTCGGCTGCTCTTTCGATAAGTCTTTTTGCAGTGCTCGGATGAAGTCTGCATCGCTGAACTGAATCTGTTGGACTATTGGAGGCTTTGGACACTGCGTTTGCACCACTACCGGCGGCCCCGGCTCCGTCTTGACACCCGTAGACATCGACCCACATCCCGTCATCAGTAGGATCGTCAGTGACGACAGGATGACTCGCCTTGTAGATTGCCTCTTGTGCAGCATCTTTGATCTCCTTGACCTTGTTGAACCATTCCTGATTGATCTTCGTGATCTTCGCCTGATTCTCGTCCTGGACCTTGCGGACTTCCTCGCGATTAGCGATTACAGCAGAAGCAGCAGCATCAGCAGCTGCAGCCTTCTCCTTAGCCCTAGACAGACGCTCTTCCATCAGCTCTCGTTGTGCTTCAGCCGTCTTCTCATTAGCTTGAAGGAGCTTCTTGGCCCCTTCGGCCTCTGCAACAGATGATCCATAGTGGTAGCCAGCGAAAAAGATACCAGCGATTATCGCGAGATAGCCGAGGATCTTACCGATCTTAGCGAAGGGGAAGCTAGTACCGACGAGAGCTGAAAAGATGTTCATGCCAATTCACCAGGCTTGCTGGGCTTGTAGTCTTCTACAATGTGGTTTCGGACAAGATACCCGCGACGGCGAGCATCCACGATGGCTATGCCAATCAGGAGCAGCGCAACAAGACAAGTTGTTGAAGCCGACTCTAGATCTCTGTAGAACGTGAACACGATGGTCCCTACTCCGGCAGCGAAGCTACCGCTAGCCTCAAACCCAAAGGTCCAAGGCGCGTAGTTGGGCATGTCGTTCGCCATGATGATGGAGTAGATCGAGATACCGATCCCCAGGACGAACATAAGGGCGATACTCATTTTCCAAGCTCCTCAGGTTTCAGATCACGAAGTTTACGAGTTGCGATCGGCACTAGCCACGGCCACGCAGAGCTCAAGATGAATGCCCAGGGATGAGGATTCCCTAGAGCCACGTCCCACTTAGCAGCGAGATATCCAGCGAGAGCTGGAGCAACTAGACCACCGATCCCCACAGAGATGCCACTGTTGATGACGGCATCCCAGTGCGATCTAGCCGGCCTCTTCACGTAGACTACAGCAGCACCGAAGCCACCGATGATCCACGTCCAAGGATCGTAACCCACTATTCCAGCAGTTAGCCCAGCAGCTCCACCTATCGTGGCGGCTACTCCCGGCTCCCACCGGGTGATGAGGGCGAGCATGATTATGTGCTTCTTCATTGTCACCTCAAATTCTGGTAGGTGACCTACCGACATCATAAAATTGCCACGCAAGATGGCATGTCGGTATCACTAATTGACCTTGATCAAGGACAACCCCAAGCTCTGACCACCGACAGATCGGAGCTCAGCGAAGTGGAGGCTAGAGGAACCGGTACCGTCGTTAAGCAGAACCTTAGGATCACTCGGCGTCGGAGTTGGCAGATCAGTTGGGAGTCCAGCGTAACTGAACGATGCGCTGCCTCCAGTTCTTCCTACCATTGGCGTAGCTACAGCGTAGACGGTGCTCACATCCGGGTCAACAGACGTGCCCGCCGATTCCTTCCCATTCCTGTACACCACACTACCTTCTGGGAAGGAGTGCTGGCTATTGACTCGGATCATCAAGGAGAATGTGCTGCTCTCGAAAGTGAAAGCGCACAGATCCTTGTAAGGCATGGCGAAAGACCACGTCTGATCTCCGATCTTTGCATATAGTCCAGGATCGAAGACGCCGAACCTCTGAGTCAAGACAACTGCTGGTGACTTGGAGGCCGTATCGAAGTTCTGCACCCATGGAACATCGACAGATGTGCAAGTCCCAGCGTATGAGATGGTGAAAGGAGTGAAGAACAGTCCAGGAGAGATGATAGACATAGAGTTCCTTGAGTCAGCATTAGAACATCAAGACCACGATCGGTCCGTTGCCGGAGCTGGGGGCTGTTACTGTCAACGTGGCTGCCGTGCTGGTCACATTCCCGTTACTGTCTGTGACGACGACCTGATACTTGTCACCGTTGTTGGCAGTTCCACCGCTGACTGTCGTGGGATCAGTCGTGTAGCTAGCAGTCGTGCCGCCAGTGCCGGTCGTAACGTTGGAGTAGCTTGATCCCCCGTCAGTGCTTCGCTGCCACTGATAGGTGAGGGTGCCTCCGCTAGATGTTGCTGTGACTGTGAAAGTCGCGGCAGTTCCAGCAGTTACCGATTGATTGCTCGGCTGAGTGTTGATCGTAGGTCCGGAAGTTGGGATGACTTCTAGAAGAGTCCCGAACCAGTCTGAATGAAGGCTTTCCCAATCCGAGTCTGAGAGGCTCGAATAGAAGATCGCAATCATGTGGATTTTTTCGTCCCCATGCGCCGTGGTGTCATTGCGCCGACCTATAGCGTCCAGAGCCATATTGGCAGTGGAGCCTCCAGAAGGTCCTGTGAGGCTGAGCTTGGACATAGTCCCGGCTGCGTCAGTAGACCAATAGAAGGCAGCACCATTAGCTCCTGCTCCGTGGACTTGAGAGCATCCAAAGATAACTTTCGTCCCAAGTGCTGGCTGAGCAGCGCCACCATTTTGTTTGACCGTGAAACCAAGGCCAGCCTGAAATGGATAAGTGGACCCTCCAGTTGCCGTGTCATTGGAGTACGCCATGTTCGTGGAGTCTTTACCAAAGACGCGAACAGTTTGCGAAGACGTACCGACTTGTCCAATGAAGACCCAGGTCCGGGCCATACCATCGGTGTCGTTAGTCCATTGCGGCTTATTAGTTCCAAATACTACATAGTCCGCGTTTGTTGTCCCAGCTCCGTATTTGAAGTAGCTGCGAGTCGTACCGTTCCACGCTTGACTTGCGATCGTGACATTCGCCCCAACAGCCATCGTCGAGTTGACCGATGAAGACGCAAATTCCTTAATGATATTCAGGTCAGGGTCAACCGCAACCAACATCGTGCAGTTAGCCGCAATGCCTGTGCTCTTAAGACGGTAGGCCATTAGAAGGTACTCGGTTTGAAGAAGTAGATGCTGCCATTGATGGTGTTCATCACGATGAAGATACCCATCCTCGGAGAGAAGGCAAAGCGGCCCCATGTGCCATTGGTTTGCCGAACATCTGGGGTCACCGTGTTCCCTGCATCAACAGGTAGGGTATCGATTGTCCATGCTGCGGACCGTGGATTGCCAGAAGGCGTGAATCTCGCTATGGACGTGGTGTTGCTGGAGTTGTTCCAGATATAGGCTTTTCCACCGAACCAAACTGCCTGACAGGCAGAGAGATCCGCCACAGAGGTCCCATTGAATGTAGGGGCGTTATAGACCCCAGTCACACAGTCATAGATATAGACACCAGCAGGATGTGTGACGAAGATGCAGTCATGCTCTGGCATGTAGGTCATGCCGATGTAGTTGCTCATCGTGCAGTAGTTGCCGATATCCATGGACCAAGAATCGGCACCGATGTCGTAACGGAACATCTTATGGCCGATGCCTGCACCCCCACGTCCCCAGATGACTCCTAGAGTTCCTCGCGAAGGATCATAGCAACTAGCGGCTACCCCAGTCCCGTAAATCGTTGGCGGCGGGCACTCAGTCTTCATGGTGCCGAGGCCTGTCACAGCATCGATCTGGATTGGCTTCCGAGTTCCAGCCTGGCCACTGTTCCAGGTAGGACCCTGCGAAGCGATCCACGGCTGGTTGAGGCTATAGACCCAAACAGGTTTGTTACTACTGTGGATCGACCGAGGCTGCCCATCCGCATAGACGCCTGTCGCTTCCTGGTTATCGTTCGTCACAA
>JASLDA010000394.1 GCA_030151745.1 Chitinophagaceae bacterium
CCTTACCGGCTCGCGCGCGGAATACGTTCAGGTTGTGCACCAGGGCCGAAAGGTTGATGCTCAGGATCGTCTGGTGCACCTCCTCCTCGAGCATGGCGGCGATCCGCTCGAAAGCGAAGCTCCGCGCCCCTTTCAGAAGCACCGCCTCGTGCTGGAAGCTGAGCATGTGAAACTGCCGGAGAAAGTCCGCCGTCGTCTTGAAAAAAATACTTCGCAGGCCCTTATGCGCCCGGAACACGGCCTTATGGCGATGCAGCGCCGGCCCGATCCCGATGAAGCGCTGAATGCCGCGCCGCGCCACCATAGAGGCGACCTCCTCGTAAAGCTCCGGGTCCGGGCGGCCCATCTGCAGGATATCGGAAAGGATCACGGTACGCTGCTTATGCTGCCGCTGTCCTTCTAAGTATTCCAGGGAGTTGGCCAGGGAGGTGAGGTCGGAATTGTAGCTGTCGTTGATGATGGTGCTGCCGCCGATGCCCTTGCGTGTCTCAAGCCGCATCTCCACGGCCTGCAGCCCGGCAAGGCGTTCCGCGATCGTCTCGTCGCTGATGCCCAGGAGGAGCATGCAGCACCATACATGAATGGCGTTTTCAACCGACGCCGCATCCGTGAAGGGAATGCGGATGCCGATTTCGCGGCCCTGGTAGCTGGCCCGCAGCTCGGTATGGCCGTTCACGGCGTTCCGCCGGGTGACCAGCAGCCCAGCGTCGCCCTTGAACGACCAGTTCAGGATCTGCCGCGGCGCCTCGCCTTCGTGCTTGGTCTGGGTGTGCAGATGCATGACGCATTCGTGCAGCTCCGCATAGTCGCGGGAATAGACCAGCACGGGGCAATGGCGGAAAAGCAGCAGCTTCTCGTTGATCTTCTGCCGGATGTTCAGGAAGCCTTCGCTGTGGGCGGCGCCGATGCTGGTGAAGATTCCCATCGTCGGCCTTATGATGCGCTCGAGATTCTCCATCTCGCCCGGCTGCGAGATGCCGGCCTCGAAGATCCCCAGCGTATCGCCCGGCTGCATCAGCCATACCGACATCGGAACGCCGATCTGGCTATTGTAGCTTCGGGGGCTGCGCACGATCTGGAAATCCGCGCCCAGCGCCTGGTACAGCCATTCCTTGACCATGGTCTTCCCGTTGCTGCCGGTGATCCCCACTACCGGCATGGAAAAGCTCCGGCGGTGATTGGCTGCCATCTGCTGCAGGGCCGCAAGCGTATCGCGCACGAGTAGGAAGCCGGCGGCGGGGAAGTTGCCCGCTACCGGCGCTTCGCTGACCATGAAGCGGCGCACCCCGGCGTCATAGGCGGCGGCGATGAACTCGTGCCCGTCGCGGCGCGCGCTGCGCAGCGCGATGAACAAGCTCTCGGAGGCATCGTTGATCTTGCGGCTGTCGATGACCAGCTCCGCCACCGGTCCCGCAGGAGCCGCCTGGATCCAGGTTCCGCCCGTCGCGGCGGCGAGTTGATCGGGACTCATTCGTAAGGTTTCGGCGCTGCGCTCGGCTGGGGGCCGCCGCAGCTATTTTTTATTAAGGCCCGGGATATCGAAGCGGGGTTTCTCGTCGGCCATGTAGAATTCCGAGCCCTTGCGGAAGAGCTTCTCGAACATCTGGATCTGGACCGTCGCCGTGTCCTTGCCGCCGTTCATGATCGCATAGTAGCGCTCGTTGCTGTAGATATTGTTTTCGGCATACTCGGATACGGCATTATGACCGCGCTCCTCCATGGGAGCATACAGGAAGCGAACGGTCGTTTCCCGGCCGCCGCTGCCTTTCACGCGCACGGTCGCCAGCTCCGGCATATTGCGGATGATCGTATCCAGCCCGCGATAGCTCTGGTAGTTCTCAAGGTAGAGCATGCGGTAGAAGTTGAGGTAGCTGCGTACGCGCCGCTCGTTCAGCGGCATATGCGTCCGGACCGAGGGATCGAGGCGTACGTCCAGCTTCCCGTCGTGGTCGAGCATCGTGAAGCTGTCCTCCGGCCTGCCGGGATATTGCACCTGCACCTCCTCGATATCGCCGGGCTCGTAGGCGAAGACCGCCCGGTCCCTCCACACGGCCAGGTCGGCGGTGTAGCGGGGCGTAAGGTAGCCCTCGAAGCCCGGGATCTGCACGACGAAGGGGCGTTCCGAGCCCGCTTCGATCATCACGGTGCCGCTGAAGCGCGAGGTTTCGTTGCCCACGTAGAACGAGCGCATCTGCCGCCCTTCGCGGTCGTAGATCTCGACCTTGACCCCGCTTCCGATGAGGCTGCGGACCACCGCGTCGCGCTGATTGTCCGTCACCGGGTGCAGCGAGCGCTGGTTATGGATCGTGGTCAGCAGCTGGTTCAGGGAGCTTTGCAGTACCGGGTATTCATTGTTGACGATCCAGCCGGAGCCGCGGCGCTCCAGGGTGATGGTATGCTCGCTGTTATTCGGAGCCAGGAATATCTTGCCGATACCGGCCGTATCGTTAACCGTGAAGCTGCCTTCGCCTGCCCTCCGGTCATTGAACAGGAAGTACCAGACGCCGAAGCCCAGGATCGCTACTATCGAGAGGTAAAGAAGTGTCTTTTGCATACGGGGGATCGCGGCAGGGCCGCGCTTTATGACGAGGCGCCGTACCGGCGCTTACGGAAAAACAGATAGGCGGAAGCGAAGATCAGGAGCAGGGCCAGGGGGACGATGATATTGATGGCCTGCCAGCGCGGGCGCTCGCTGGTCACAC
>JASLDA010000398.1 GCA_030151745.1 Chitinophagaceae bacterium
GTGCTGCAGCCGCTGACCCCGCTCGCCGTCTCGTCCGCGAGCACGACGATGAACTGGCCGAATACGAGCTTCGCCCAGCCCTTGACCGGAGTCCCGTGCGTGGTCCATTGCCGGTAGAATTGCTCCAGCTGCTCGTCGATCTCGCGCTGCTGCTCGATCGTGAAACGCCGGTTGCTCTGATATATCCACACGCGGCTGTCGCCCGCAAAATCGGCGGGAATGATCCGCTCCAATGCTTCGAGATTCATAAGGGGATTAGGAGATTGTCAAGGGGATTAGAAGGATTTAAAGGAGATTAGGAGATTGAAGTATTTCCCGACCCAATTGACAAATTGACAAATTGTCTAATTATCTAATTATCATGCCATTCGCTGCAGCGCAGATTCGTTGGCCGGGTGCTGTTCGCGGAGCCATTGTTCCAGCTTGCGGGCCAGCTCGTGATAATGCACCTTCCCGACGGCGGTGCGGATATTGTTTTGCGTGAAATGGCTGTTCACCAGGATGCGGGCCGGGTCGGCTATGAATATCACCACCTCGCGTTCGTTCCGCAGCGCGGCGATCGGCGTGCTCAGGATGGAGAACACTTCCATGGCCTCGGGATGCCGGGTGTAGGCAAAATGATGCGCGCGCAGGAAGGCTTCCAGCAAGACCATATTGGAGGCCTGATCCGGCCGGGCCGGGACGGCTTTGAACCGGAGCGTGCGGCTGAAGCGCACCGCCGCGACGATAGCCGGAAGCGTCATGCAGCAGAACAGCAAGGGGATAAGCACCGCCGTGGCCGCGGAGCTGTTGGGCCGTTTGGTGAACATGGACCAGCCGAGCAGCAGCATGACAGGGACGCTGGCCAGCAGCATGATCACCGGCATGCGGGTCCGCCTGCTGAGCGGGTAGCGCAGGTGCCGGCGTATGAATCCGAGTTCGTTGACCAGCGTACGGTTGAAGTCGTAGCCGGAGGATGCTTCCAGCTGCTTCATGACCGGGGGAGGGATTGAGCCACCATTTCGGCAATATCCATCACTACGACCTCTTCTTCCTTTTCCGCCTTTTTCACCCCGTCGATCAGCATCGTGGTGCAGAAGGGGCAGTTGGCCGCGATGATCCCGGCGCCGGTTCCTATCGCTTCGCCGGTGCGCTCCCAGTTGACGCGGGTGTCGCCGGCTTCCTCCTCCTTGAACATCTGCGCGCCCCCGGCGCCGCAGCAGAGGCCGTTGGTGCGGCAGCGTTTCATCTCTACCAGCTCCACGTCCAGGGCGGCCAGCACCTCGCGCGGAGCTTCGTAGATGCCGTTGGCGCGGCCGAGGTAGCAGGAGTTGTGGTAGGTGATCTTCTTTCCCTTGAAGGAGCCGCCGCCTTTCAGCACCAGCTTGCCTTCGTTGATCAGCTGCTGCAGGAAGGTCGTATGGTGGATGACCTCGTAGTTACCCCCCAGAGGCGGGTATTCGTTCTTGAAGATATTGAAGCAATGCGGGCAGATGGTGACGATCTTCTTCACCTCGTAGCCGTTCAGCAGCTGGATGTTGTTATAGGCCATCATCTGGAAGAGGAACTCGTTTCCCGCACGGCGGGCCGGATCGCCGTTGCACATCTCTTCCTTGCCCATGATGCCAAAGCTGATCCCCACATGGTTCAGGATCTGCGCGAAGGCCTTGGTGATCCGCTGCGCCCGGGCATCGAAGGAACCCGCGCAACCGACCCAGAACAGGATTTCCGGAGACTTGCCTTCGGCCATGTATTCGGCCATTGATTTTATGTGCATGCTCTATTCTAATTTGCAATTTGCAATCGGCAATTTGCAGTGAATCGGGATCCCCGACTGCATCTATGTATGCCGTACGTCAATTGATTCTTTCTTAGTTATTGGTTCCAGGTAAGCCTGCTCCGTATCGGGCCGGGTTATTGATAATGTGCTGAAGCAAGCGTCCGACCTCATCGGAAAGTTTAGATAGTTGGCTGAATCCAGCTTCGTCAAGATATTGACAACGATGAGCAAATTCCAGCCATACCAATGTTTCGGAATTTTCCATGTCGCTGTCAGATATCTTGGCGATGAAATGGGCCGGGTAGCGCCTTTTCCTGTAGCCTTCGGCTATATTGGCGCAAATAGCCCGGGACGATCTGCGAATCTGATCGGTCAAACTATATCGTTCATCCTGAGGAAACTGTTTGCTAATCTGAAATATTGCCATTGCCAGCTCGAATCCTTTTTGATACGCAGTTAACCCATGGTAACTCATGTCGGCGCAAGTTTTTCAGCAAGCTCCGGGGAACCCATCCGATATCGATGATTTTTTATACGAACAGCCTTTTTGCGATGATGAACTAACCCTTTCAGACAACCATCAGTCTAATTCTGCCTATTGCCTATTGCCTATTGCTTATTGCCCACTACCCAAGAGCATTCACCTCCTCCGCCCAGCGGTCCCGCTCGTCCGGTGAGAACTTCCAGGGGGCCATGTTATTCTCGATATTGGAGAACATCGCGTTCCATTCGCCGGGGCTGTTGCTTTCCTCCATCACGAGGTTGCGGCGCAGCTGGACGATGATGTCCAGCGGCTCGATCCCGACCGGGCAGGCTTCCACGCAGGCGTTGCAGGTGGTGCAGGCGCGGAGCTCCTCGGTGGTGATGTAATCGTGCAGCAGGCTTTTGCCGTCTTCTTTCCAGTCCTTGCCCGCGTCGAGCTGCCGGCCTACTTCCTCCAGGCGGTCGCGGGTGTCCATCATGATCTTGCGCGGGCTGAGCTTCTTGCCGGTGATATTGGCGGGGCAGGAGGCGGTGCAGCGGCCGCATTCGGTGCAGGAGTAGGCGTCCAGCAGGTTCTTCCAGCCGAGGTCCTGCACGTCGCGGGCGCCGAAGCGGGGCGGGGCGGGGGGCTCGGAGCCTTCGGCCGGGACGGGGGCCAGCTCCGGCTGCATCATGTACAGCACTTCGTTCTGGACTTCCTTCATGTTCTTCACCTTGCCCTGGGGATCGAGGCGGGTGAAGTAGGCGTTGGGGAAGGCGAGGATGATGTGGAAGTGCTTGGAAAAAGGCAGGTAGTTCAGGAATGCGAAGATCCCCGCGATATGCCCCCACCAGCAGACACGCTGTATGAGCACGAGCGTCTGCTCGCTCAGGCCGCTGAGCGCCGGTGCGAGCAGGCCGGAGATCAGGAAGCCGCCTGTTCCTCCTTCCTTGATGCGGATAGCGCCTTCCGCCGCGTTCATCGTCAGCAGCATGGTCATCAGCACCACTTCGATGTAAAGGATGGTATTGGCGTCCCGGCGCGGGAAGCCCTCCAGCTCCCGTTGATTGAGCCGCCTGACCTTCAGGATATTCCGGCGTACCAGGAACGAGATCACGGCGACGAGCGTAAGCACGGCCAGGATCTCGAAGAAGCCGATCACCCAGTTGTAAAAGCTGCCCAGCAGCGGCTCGAAGCTATGGTGCGGCCCGCCCTGGAAGATGCCGTCGATCAGGATCTCGAGCACCTCGATATTGATAAGCACGAAGCCGGCGTAGACGAAGAAGTGCAGGATGGCCGGCACCGGGCGCTTGAACATTTTCTTTTGCCCGAATGCCAGGAGCACGACATTTTTCCAGCGCTCGCCACTGCGGTCCTTGCGGTCGTGCTCGGGCTCATCGCGGCCCAGCAGGATATTGCGGCGGATCTTGCCGACATTGCGCGCGAAGAAGAATATCGCGGTGCCGGCAAGGAGGATGAAGATGATTTGCTGGATAA
>JASLDA010000404.1 GCA_030151745.1 Chitinophagaceae bacterium
GCTACCAGCTCGCCGCGCTCATTCGTTGTCCGGATATCGTAGAGCCCGCTCCGGTAGCCGGCGTAGAGCTCCTTCGCTTCCACGGTCAGTATCTCTCCCGCCGCCGCCGGCCGCGTGAAGGTGATGGATACGTCCTGAGCCACCGTGATGCGGCCATGCGTATTGCAGGCGAATGCGAACGCGGAATCGGATGCCGAGAATATGACGCCTCCGTGCAGGCTTGCAAAGCCGTTCAGCATGTCAGGCCGGACCGTGTAGTGCAGCTTGCAGTAGCCATCCGCTACGGCATCGATCTGCAGTCCGAGCCATTGGCTGAATCCGTCCCGCGACATCATCAGGTTGACGATCTCTTCAGGAGACTTGGATATTGGTTCACTCATTAACGGTTTGTAGTTTATCTATCTGAGATTGTGGCCGTCGCCGCGGTTCATGAAGCGCGCGCGTTCAGCGTGGTTCTGTTCTGGCCCGGGCTATCCTCCGGGCTTGCGCTGGTCGATGATCCGGTTCAGCTTGCCGCCTTCGCTGCGGGGGATCGCGCCGGGCTCCAGGAGCTCCACCTGCATGCTCAGTCCCGTATCGTCCTTGATCTTTTTCAGCAGCCGGCCGTAGGCGTTGCTGAAACGGTCCGTTTCATGCAGGACACAGCCGCTGATGAGACCTGCCGCCATGACAGGATTGATCTCGACCCGAACCAAGACCTCGTCCATCTTGCCGTTATTGCTGACTATCAGCTGATAGTTCGTCGTGAATGCGTCGAGGCCTTGCAGCACGGCTTCGATCTGGGTGTGGAACAGGTTGACGCCCCGGATGATCAGCATATCGTCGGCGCGGCCGATGATCTGGCCCATCTTGACGTGCGTGCGCTTGCCTGCCCGGTCGTAGTGGATGCTCGTTATATCGTTGGTCCAGTAACGAAGCACCGGTGTGGCTTTCTTGGTGAGCGTCGTGAAGACGAGCACGCCGGGCTGCCCTTCAGGCAGCGGCTCTCCCGTGTACCGGTCGACGACCTCCGGAAAGAAGTGGTCTTCCCAGATATAGCTTCCGCTGCCCTGTTCCTCGAAATCCTCCTGCGAAACGCCCGGCCCCATGATCTCCGAAAGGCCGTAGATATTCGTGGCAGTCACACCCAGGCCCTGCTCCACGGCGCTGCGGATGCTCTCTGTCCAGGGTTCGGCGCCCAGGATAGCCAGCTTCAGCGGGAATGCGCCGGGATCCATCCCCCTGCGCTGCATGGATTCGGCCAGAGTCAGCGCATAGGAGGGCGTCGCAGCGATTGCGTCCGCGCCGAAATCCCCCAGCAGCATGAGCTGCCGCTCCGTCATCCCGCCGGAGATGGGAAGCACGGTCATACCCAGCTTCTCGGCTCCGTAATGGAGTCCGAGTCCGCCGGTGAAGAGACCGTAGCCGTATGCGTTCTGCAGCAACATGCCCGGCCTGCAGCCGGCGGCGGCCAAGGAACGGGCCACGCATTCTGCGAAGACTTCCAGGTCGCCGGCGGTATAACCTACAACCGTCGGCTTGCCGGTGGTACCGCTGCTGCAATGAATGCGCGCGACCTCGTCTCTGGGAACTGCGAACAGCCCGAAGGGGTAGTTGTCACGCAGGTCGGTCTTCTTCGTGAAGGGAAGTCGATGCAAGTCATCGAGACCGCGGAAGCGCTGCGGGTCTATACCGGCTTCGTCGAGCTTTTTCCTGTAGAACGGGATGCGCTCGTAGCACCAGCGCAGCTGTTCTTTGAGCCGCTCGTTCTGCAGGGTACGCAGCTGGGGCAGCGCCATGGTCTCTATTTGGGGCTGAAACATACTTCCTCGGTTCTGGGACTGTAAATTAGGCTGTTCTGTTCCTGGGCGGTATCGAATATTTTTACGGTCTATTATCGCCATATGTCAGCGCTCAGGACAGAACCCCAGGATCCCGAAAACACGGCTGCGGTTACCGCCTTTATAGAAAAGCTGGAAGCACCGCTGCAGGTGCCGGTCCGCGAGCTCAGAACGCTGGTGCTCGGCTCGGACCACCGGGTCGGGGAGCGCATCAAATGGAATCATCCTGCGTTCTACTATACCGGGCCGATGCAGCCCTCCGATCCGAAGAGCTATGCCCGGGAGATCGCCGTATTCAACCTGTTCAAGGGACGGCTGATGCTGGTGTTTACGCACGGCGCCGGGCTCAATGATCCGGGGGCGCTGCTGGAAGGAACCTTCAAGGACGGGAGGCGCACGATCACGTTCGGTGACCTGGAGGATATCCGGGAGAAGGCGCCTGCACTGCAGGCGATCGTCCGGGACTGGGTGGCGCGGCGGGCTCAGTGATATCATGCCGGCCGGGCTGCTGAAGTGGCCGGGCCCGCTATCCTTGCTCCTGCGGCTGCGGTGCCGGTCCCGGCGGGGCTGCCTGGCCTGCGGTCCTGAGGCTGCGGCCCGCGCGGAGCATTTCCTGAGTGATGCTGCAGGTATAGTTGCGGATCTCGTTCTGGAAAGCCTCGATCGAAGCCCCGCGGCGGATCTCCTCGAGCTTCTTCTCCCAGTTGCCGGTCAGCTCGGCATGGGCTATCTGCTGATCCTTGACGACCTCGTACACGGACAGCCCTGTATCGGTAGGCACCAGGCTCTTGCGCTCGCGGCGGATATAGTCCCGCTTCAGCAGCGTCTCTATGGTAGCGGCGCGGGTTGCGGGCGTGCCGAGCCCTGTGTCTTTCATAGCCTGGCGAAGCTCCTCATCCTCGATCTCCTTGCCCGCCGTTTCCATGGCCTTCAGCAGGGTGGCCTCGGTGTACAGGGGTTTGGGCTTGGTCTGCTTCTGCAGCAGCTCCTTGTTGACGACGGGCAGCTGCTCGCCGGTTTCCACGATCGGCAGCGCGGCATTTTCTTCGTCTTTCTTATCGTCTTCCGAATCGTTGAAGACCGCGCGCCAGCCGGGGGATTTGATGACGGTGCCGCTGGCCAGGAACCTGGACCCGGAGTCTATGGTGATCTTCGTGATCTCCTTCAGGCAGTCCTTGCTGAAGGCCTCGAGCATGCGGCCGGCAACCAGCTCGTAGATAGCCTGCTGATCGCCGTACAGGTTATTGGGCATCTCGCCGGTAGGCAGGATGGCGTGGTGATCCGTGACTTTCTTGGCATCGACGCTGCGCTTGGAGAGCTTTGCGCCTTTCAGCGAAGCCGCGACATTCCCGAAGCGCGGATGCCCGCTGAAGAACCCGATCAGCCCCGGGACCTTCTTGTAGACATCGTCGCCGATATACCGGCTGCCGGTACGGGGATAGGTGACGAGCTTGTCTTCGTACAGGCGCTGCAGGATCTCCAGCGTGCGGTCGGCGCTGAAGCCGTGCTTCTTGTTGGCTTCCTGCTGCAGGCTGCTCAGGTCGTGCAGCAGCGGAGGCGGCTCCTTGCGCGGCTTTGCTTCGACCTTTACGATATTTCCGCCGTTCGGGAAGCCGCCGGCCACGTCTTCGACCGCATCCAGTACCTTTTTCGCTTCCGCTTCGGTCTTGAAATTCTTTACGCTGACGGCGCGGAAAACCTGCCCGTTCTTGTCCAGGTGAATGGCCACCTGGAAATAGATTTCCGGGACGAAGTTCCGGTTCTCCAGGAAGCGGGCGCAGATCATGGCCAGGGTGGGGGTCTGCACACGGCCGAGTGACAGCACCCCGCGGCGGCCGGACGCGATGCTCAGGGCCTGG
The DNA here is from genome assembly GCA_030151745.1 of Chitinophagaceae bacterium. Classification (GTDB taxonomy): domain Bacteria; phylum Bacteroidota; class Bacteroidia; order Chitinophagales; family Chitinophagaceae; genus UBA1952. The sequence goes on from JASLDA010000404.1 coordinate 3,680, forward strand.
GTGGCGTTCATGCCGATCAGCCAGTCCGACTGCGAGCGGCAATGGGCGCTGTTGAACAGGCCGTCATAGTCCGTTCCAGGCTTGAGATTCCGGAAGCCGTCCTTGATCGCTTCGTCCGTCTGCGACGAGATCCAGAGCCGGCGGAAGGGCTTGCGGCATTTCAGATAGTAGTAGATATAGCGGAAGATGAGCTCGCCTTCCCGTCCGGCATCCGTTGCCACGATAATCTCTTCGGCATCCTCAAACAGCCTGGCGATGATATCGAGCTGCTTGCGCACCCGGGGATCGTCGATCGTCCCTTCCTTGGTCTTGACCTGGCGCACCGCGAGCTTGAAGCGCCCCGGGATCATCGGCAGGTTGCGGATGTCCCAGCCGTAATAGCCGTACTCCTGGGGCGGAGCCAGCTGCAGCAGGTGGCCGAAAGCCCAGGTGAACGTATAGTCCTTGCCTTCTATATAGCCTTCTTTCTTATCGGTGGCTCCGAATACCCTGGCGATGTCCCGGGCTACGGATGGTTTTTCGGCAATTATAACGCGCACGGGTTCAATCTCTTGTCCGGTTTGCAACGCAGCAAACGCGTCACGAATTTACGCCGGGATCCGCAAAGGAGCAGGCCTGCCGTACAGGCTTTCACATTCCGGAAAATAGTTTTTCCGATTTCTGAAAACCCTTTGCGTACCCCTCGGATACCTTCGCGCCGAATTTCCTCATATCTCTCATGAATAAATTATTTCGCTCCGGTGTTGCTGTGACATTGCTGGCGCTTACGGCCGCTTCCTGCAAGAAGGAGGACGACAACAACACGCCTGCGGTAAAGGACTATACCGTTCCTACGACCTACAATTTTGCCAAGGCCGACTATACCACCGCCACGCAGCGTGTCAGGATGGCGATCGAGCTGGACGCATACCTGAAGACCGCGAATACCGGTACCGCCAAGGTAGAGCTCGATGCCGTCAAGGTGACGAATATGTTCGAAAATACGAATGCGCCTTTCGCCGATGCGAACCTGAACGCGTCCGGGCAGAACCTGCGCGGCTCGGCCGATCAGGCGAGCCGTATCAAGGCCTACGCCGATAGCGTTGTTCTTTTCAATAACGAGCAGACCGCCAGCCAGGGCACCGGCGGCTATATCGCCCGCGGCACCAATAAGATCATCGTCGGTCCTACCGGCCTGGAATACGGGCAGGCGTACACCAAGGGCATCATGGCGACCCTGTTCTTCAAGGAAGCCGTTCGCCTGCTGACCAGCGTAAAGTCCATGAAGGCTGCCGATACGGCCCTGGCCCAGGCAGCCTGGGACGAGGCCTTCGGTCTGCTCGCCATTCCCGCCGATTACGATTCTTCCAAGATCTATGCCAGCACGGATCTGAACCGCCCGCTGCTCTGGGGTGGCTACCTCGCCGAGCGCGGCAAGCCCATCCAGGCCGGCGGCGTCATCTTCCAGGGCTTCCTGAAGGGACGTGCCGCTATCGGTGCTTATGACGTCGCTACCCGCGATCAGCAGGTGGATATCATCCTGAACAAGTGGGAGCAACTTGCAGCCGCTTCCGCGCTGAACTACGTGACAGCCCCGACCGCCACCGCCGCAATAGGTAACTACGGCACGCAGATGCACGCGCTGTCCGAAGGTTACGGCTTCGTGCTGGCGCTGAAGTATCGCCCTGCTACCAGCAGGCTTAGCGAGTCAGATTTCAATACACTCAACACGATCATCAACAAGGATTTCTATGAGCTGGTCGGCCAGAGCGGATTCACCGATCTCGTCAAGGCGCAGGACATTCTGAAGAAAGCCTACGGACTTTAAGTCCCGACGCGCTCAGACAAACTCCCGGCCGCGAAACCGGGGGTTTGTCTTTTTTCTTTTTTAAGGCCTCAATTTTGCAGGCCGGCAACCCGACAGTGATTATGAAGCGTATCCTGAATATTTCCGTTCTTCTGGCAGCAGCGACGCTGCTCGTGACAGCCTGCAGCAAGTCCGACGATTCCTCCGGCGGCTCCGGCGACGATACCGTAAACGGCTTCGATAAGACGGCCATGCTGCGCTATTATGCGGACTCGCTGATCATTCCCGGATATCAGCGCTTAAAGCAGGACCTGTACGATCTGAATACCGCCAGCGACGCCTTTATGTCTGCGCCGGCGAAGGACCGGCAGCAGGCGGCCCTCGAAGCTTACGGGAACGCTTACCGCTCCTATGAGCGCATGGCCGTTTTTCAATTCGGCCCGGCCGAAACTGTGGTGCTGGACCCGTTCCTGAACTTCAGCGGGGGACTGGACTATAATTTCAACACGGCCGGGGAGCTTACGGGATTCAGCGTGGATACGGCAAGCATCGATGCCGCTATCCAAGCCGGTACGAGCCCGACGTTCACGCAGCTTACAAGGACCAGCTTCTATTCCCAGGGCTTCGGCGCATATGGCTATCTGATGTTCGGGCAGAATGCCATCGCCGAGTTTCAGAAACCTGCGCCTGCGTCCAGGATCCACTATGTCAATAGCGTGGTCGCCCGCATGATCGAGCTCGTGGACAAGGTGCTGACGATCTGGAACAGCGGCTACCGGGGCGAGTTCGTGGCGAATACCAAGACTAACGTGGGCAGCCCGATCGGCAACATGGTGAATCAGCTGGCTTACCAGCTGGACCTGATGAAGGGGCCGCGGATCGGCTGGCCCTTCGGGAAGCAATCGAACGGGATCGTATTCCCGCAGAAGACGGAAGGATTTTACGCCGGAATTTCTGTGGCCCTGGCCGTGGAAAACCTGCAGGCCCTGAAGACTGCGTACACCGCGGGCAGTAGCGGCAAGGGCTTGAGCGGCTACCTCGTCGCGCTGGGCCAGGCGCAGCTCAATACGGATGTGCTCGCGCAATTCGACGCCGCGCTGGCGAAGCTCCGGGCGATTCCCGACCCGCTGTCGACGGCTCTTACGGCCAATGCCGCGAGCGTTGACGCCGCGTACAAGGAGGTGCAGAAGCTGCTTACCCTGCTGAAGACGGACCTGGCCTCGGCGACAGCGGTACAGATCACATTCATGGACAACGACGGAGATTGAGATGCTGGATACGTTGTTCACCAGGCTGCGTAAACCCGTCCCGATCGCGCCGCTGGTCAGCTTCCGCATCATCTTCGGTCTGCTGATGACCCTGAGCCTGCTGCGGTTCTGGTGGCGGGGATGGGTTACGGCCGTGTATGTAAAACCGGTCTTCCATTTCCACTACACCGGCTTCGACTGGGTGCAGCCATTCGGCGAAAGCGGGATGCACCTGCTGTTTGCGGCGCTGATCGTCGCGGCGCTGTTCATGGCGCTGGGCCTGCTCTACCGGCTCAGCGCCATCGTGTTTTTCCTGGGCTTTACCTACGTGGAGCTGCTGGATGCCACGACCTATCTCAATCACTATTACTTTATAAGCCTCGTCAGCTTCCTGCTGATCTGGCTTCCTGCAAACCGGCAGTACGCGCTGGATACGCTTATCCGGCCGCGGCTGCGGCGCACGGAGATCCCCGCCTGGTGCATCGGTATTATCCGCTTCCAGCTGGCGCTGGTGTATTGCTACGCAGGCATTGCCAAGCTGAACCCGGACTGGCTCTTCGAAGCCCAGCCCCTGCGTACCTGGCTGCCGGGCAAGAGCCATCTGCCGATTGTCGGTCCGCTGATGGGCAAGCTCTGGGTGGCGTACCTGTTTTCCTGGGCGGGCGCTTTTTACGACCTGCTCGTGCCGTTCTTCCTGCTCTGGAAGCCCAGCCGGCCGGTCGCGTACGTATTCGTGCTGGTATTCCATATCGCAACGGCGATCTTCTTCCCCGGCATCGGGATGTTCCCCTACGTGATGATCGCCTGCAGCCTGGTGTTCTTCAGCGCGGCGGCGCACGAGCGGGTGCTGAGCCTGCTCCCCGGTTACAGCAGCGGCCGCTTTCAGGGCTGGTCGGCAGACCCGGCCTACCGTTTCCATTTCCCCAAGCTGCTTACCGCGGGAGTGATCGTTTACGGTATTTTACAGCTGATCATCCCCCTGCGGTTCGTGCTATATCCCGGGCATCTGTTCTGGCAGGAAGAAGGCTACCGCTTTTCCTGGCGGGTGATGCTCATGGAGAAATCCGGGGCCGCCTATTTCACCGTGAAGGACAGCGCCACCAGGCAGACCGTCACCGTGAACAACGCGGAGTTCCTCACGCCCCTGCAGGAGAAGATGATGAGCACGCAGCCGGACCTGATCCTCAAATACTCGCATCATCTTGCGAAAGTCTACCGCCAGCGCGGCATGGAAAATCCCGCCGTTTACGGCGAGATCTGGGTGGCGCTGAACGGGCGCCGCTCCCGCCTTTTTATCGATACAACCGTTAACCTTGCTGCCGAGCCCAATGGCTGGCAGCACTATCGCTGGGTGCTTCCATACAAAGCTCCGCAACCTGCTGAATGAAGCCGTTTCTCTGTTTTAGCTTTCTGCTTTTTCAATCCCTGTCCGTTTTTTCGCAGGAACGCCCTGAGATCAGGGGATATCTGCGTTCCGGAGCAGAGCCGGTTTCGGGCGCGCAGCTGCTCCTGCTCCCGGATTCCGTTCAGCGCCAGAGCGACGACAACGGCTTTTTCAGCTTCCGCCGGGGATCCGCTGCCGAGCTGCGGCTCCGGGTCCAGGCAGCGGGATACGAAACGCTGGATACCCTGATCCGGCCTCTCGGCGGCGCCAGCCTGCATATAGACATGAAGCCCGAGAAGGCGGTGCGCCTGGAAGGCGTCGCCGTGCGCGCGCAGGGCGCCGACTTCGCCTCCGGGCGCCTGCGGGACGTCTCGGGAACGGCGATCTATGCGGGAAAGAAGACGGAGCTGATCGAGCTGAAGCTCATCAACGCCAACCTGGCTACGAACAATACCCGGCAGATTTATGCCCGTATACCAGGGCTCAATATCTGGGAATATGACCGGGGCGGGCTTCAGCTGGGCATCGGCGGGCGCGGTCTGAGCCCGAACCGCTCGTCCAATTTTAATATCCGGCAGAACGGCTACGATATCAGCGCGGACGCGCTGGGCTACCCCGAGAGCTATTATACGCCCAGTACGGAAGCGGTGGAGCGCATCGAGATTATCCGCGGAGCTGCGAGCCTGCAGTACGGCCCCCAGTTCGGAGGCCTGGTCAACTTCGTAATGAAGGAAGGACCGCGCAACAAGGCTTTCGAGCTGGTAAGCCGGCAGAGCGCAGGTTCGTACGGGTTCTTCAATACATTCAACAGCGTCGGCGGCACGGTCGCCAAAGGGAAGCTGAACTACTACGGCTTCTACCAGTTCAAGCGCGGGGACGACTGGCGCCCGAACAGCCATTACGAGCAGCACAGCGCGTATGCACACTTGAGCTGGGATATAAGCCCGAAGCTGCGGCTTACCGGCGAGTACACGCTGATGAAGTACCTCGCGCAGCAGCCCGGGGGCCTCACCGACGCGCAGTTCAAGGAGGACCCCGCCCAATCGGTGCGGGCGCGCAACTGGTTCAGGGTCGACTGGAACCTGATCAGCCTGATGCTGGACTATAAGATCAGCCCGCGCACGAAGCTCAATATCCGGAGCTATACCCTGCAGGGCGGCCGCGACGCGCTGGGTATTCTCAGCTATATCAACCGGCCGGACGCAGGAGGCAACCGCGACCTGCTCAGCGATGACTACAGCAACTTCGGGTCGGAGCTCCGGCTGCTGCACCAGTACAATGCCTTCGGCGGGCGGCAGAGCACCTTCCTCATCGGAGGCCGCGTCTACAATGGTCTTACCAGGCGCTCGCAAGGCAGCGCCAATAACGGTTCCGGTCCCGATTTCAGCTTCCTCGGCAAGGAGCCGGACGAATCCGGCTACCGGTTCCCCGGAATCAACTACGCCGCATTCTGCGAGAATATCTTCCGCGTCAGCGAGCATTGGAGCATAACGCCGGGGATACGTTTCGAGTATATCGACACGAAGGCCTCCGGTTATTACTACAAGCAGAACATTTTCATCGCCCCCGAGCGGATTTCCGAAACGAAGGACAACCCGCGATCCTTCGTGCTGCTGGGCATCGGAACATCAAGGCGCTTCTCGAACGGGACCGAATTCTACGCCAATATTTCCCAGAACTACCGTTCCATCAATTTCAACGATATCCGCGTCGTCAATGCGAACGCCCGTGTCGATCCGGGATTGAAGGACGAAACCGGCTATAACATCGATCTCGGCTATCGCGGCAGTTATAAAGGCTGGCTGTATTTCGATGCGAGCGCTTTCTTCCTGAAGTACAATGACCGCATCGGTTCCATCTTTTCACGGGATTCGGACTTCATGACCTATCGACTGCGTACCAATGTGGCGGACAGCAGGAACCTGGGCCTGGAAATGCTGGTGGAAGGGGATCTGCTGAGGCTGGCGTCGCACGGCACCTCGAAATACAAAGGCTCGGTGTATGTGAACATGTCTGTTATCGACGCCCGCTATATCGACACGAAGAATACGGCGATCGCGAACAAGCTGGTGGAAAACGTGCCGCCCTTCACCTTCCGCAGCGGTGCGAGCTTTGGAAGCCCGCGGTTCAATATCAGCCTGCAGTACAGCTACCAGGAAAAACAGTACAGCGACGCGACGAACACCGAGGTAACGCCGACCGCCGTGGATGGCGCGATACCATCGTTCAGCGTGCTGGACCTGAGCCTGAGCTATAACTGGCGCTGGTTTACGTTCTACACCGGCGTGAACAATCTGACGGATGCGAAGTATTTCACGCGCCGCGCGGACGGCTACCCGGGGCCGGGGATCATCCCTGCGGATCGCCGGAATATCTATGCGACCCTGCAGTTCAGGCTCTGACCGGATACGGACCGGGGCTGCCGCGCTGCGCGACCTACCGGCGGTAGCGGGCACGGTCTAGGCTTCGGCTGAATTGCTGAACTTCAGATCATGAAGACCCGTATCGTCGAAGCCCGGAAGCGTATCGCCCTTGTGGCGCATGATCACCGGAAGGCCGCATTGATAGACTGGGCCTTGCGAAACAAGGAAGTGCTGGTAGAGCATGAGCTGATGGCCACCGGCACCACCGGGCGGCTGCTGCAGGAAGCGCTGGGCGTGACGGTGCGGCAGTTCTTAAGCGGCCCGCTCGGCGGCGACCAGCAGATCGGGAGCCGCATCGCGCAGGGCCTGATCGACATGCTGATCTTTTTCTGGGACCCGATGCAGGCCCAGCCGCACGATACGGACGTGAAAGCCCTGCAGCGCCTTGCCGTTACCTGGAATATCCCCCTGGCCTGCGATGAGGTGACCGCCGATTTCATCTTCAGCTCGCCGATGATGAACCAGTCCTACGAATCCATACTGCCGGACTATGATTCATATCTGAGGCGCGAGCTGAGGTAAGGCTGGATATAGTATTTCCTGGCTGTGCTTGCAATCCCTATCCAACAACATCCAACACACCCGCTTGTCACGAACTAGCCCTATTCTTGGCAGGAGCGGCCGCTCCTGCCAAGAATAGGGCTGGCTAGCTTTGCGGTACATTAATACATCTGCGAAATGCAAAAGATCACCCCCTTTCTCTGGTTCAACGACAATGCCGAAGAAGCCGTGAACCGCTATATGGAAATCTTCAAGGACGGACGTGTCGGCATGAGCTCCCGGAATCCGCAGGACGGCAAGGTCATGGTCATCAGCTTCAGCATAAACGGCCAGGAGATCACCGCTATGAACGGCGGCCCTATGTACCAGCTCACTGAGGCCTTTTCCCTGCTGATCTCCTGCGAGACCCAGGAGGAAATCGATTATTACTGGGATGCCCTGACCGCCAACGGCGGCCAGGCGAGCCGCTGCGGCTGGCTTAAGGACCCCTTCGGGCTTTCCTGGCAGGTGATCCCCGTGCAGCTTCCCCGGCTTATGGCCCAGCCCGATCCCGCCGCTGCCCAGCGTGTCATGCAAGCCCTGATGAGCATGGACAAGATCCGGATCGCCGAGCTGGAAGCCGCGGCCAGAGTATGATCAGGCTTCCAGCTTGCACTCGATCCGTCCCTCGTCCCCGGGACCTACCTCGATCGTCGCATGGTGGATATTGAAGTGCAGGAGCTCGTGCTTGACGGCAGCTACCAGGTCAAATATGTCGGCGACGGAGCTTTCGGGGACGAGATGCCCGGTCAGCGCGTTTTCGGTGGTGCTCATGGCCCAGGCATGGACATGCGTGAAGCTGCGCACGCCCGGTATTGCCTGGATGCGCTCCAGGGCGGCTTCCAGGTCCACATCCCGGGGAACCGCATCCAGGCTGAGCCGCAGGCTGTCGCGGAGCAATCCCCAGGTGCTGATCAGGATAAAAACGCAGACGCCCAGGCTGACGACCGTGTCGATGATGTACCAGTGCGTGAAATAGATGATGATCCCCGCGATCACAACCCCGGCAGATACCAGCGCATCGGCCATCAGGTGGAGGTAGGCGCTGCGGGCGTTCAGCTCCTGATCCCGGCGGAACAGCAGGGCGGATCCTAAATTGACCAGGATGCCTACGGCAGCCACCCAGGCGATCACCCCTCCCGGAAGAGGTTGCGGATTCCCGATACGGAGCATCG
>JASLDA010000406.1 GCA_030151745.1 Chitinophagaceae bacterium
CGCTCCATGATGAAGCCCTCGCCGCCGAAGAGCCCGGTTCCCAGTCGCTTCTGAAACTCGATCCCGACGCTCACGCCTTTGGCTGCACATAGGAAAGCATCTTTCTGGCAGATGATGCGCCCGCCGAGCTGCTGCAGGTCCAGCGGTATGATCTTGCCCGGGTAAGGGGATGCGAAAGACACGCGCCTTTTGCCCTGCCCTATGTTGGTGTACGCCGTCATAAACAGGCTTTCGCCCACCAGCAGGCGCTTGCCGGCGTTGAACAGCTTGCCCATTAATCCCCCCGAGCTCTGGCTGCCGTCGCCGAAGATGGTCTGCATCTGGATGCCTTCGTCCATCATCATAAAGGCTCCGGGCTCGGCCACTGCAGTTTCCTGGGGATCAAGCTCTACCTCCACGTATTGCATCTCCTCGCCGAAGATGCGGTAGTCGATTTCATGATTGCTGCGCATGATTAAAGATTCTGGATTGAGATTTGAGAGTGCGGACCGGAAGGCTGCCTGCAGGGGTCGGCCATGCAGGATTACCGGGCTCCGATCCGGGTTGAAAGTATTTCGCGGCGTCCGGCGCAACTCCATAAATTCGGTGAACGCCCCGCCTGCGCAGGGAAACGCCTGTACTCAGAGCGTGGCGACAACCGGCGTATGCGCCTGGTCCTGCTCGATCACCCCGTCCCGCAGCCGTACGATCCGGCGGGTATGAGCGGCGATATCCTCCTCGTGCGTCACCAGCACCACGGTGTTTCCCTCGCTGTGAATCCGCCCGAACAGCTGCATGATCTCGATCGAGGTCTTGGTATCCAGGTTACCGGTCGGCTCGTCGGCAAGGATCAGCGCGGGGTTGTTGATCAAGGCCCGCGCGATGGCCACCCGCTGGCTCTGTCCGCCGCTCAGCTCATTGGGCTTGTGGTGCGCACGGTCGGCCAGCCCCACCTGCGCAAGCATGGCCCGGGCCCGCTCTTCCCGTTCCTTGCGCCCAACGCCGGCATATACCAGCGGCACGGCCACATTTTCCCAGGCGGTGTAGCGCGGCAGCAGGTTGAATTGCTGGAAGACGAATCCGATCTCCGTATTGCGCACGGCCGCGAGGTCGTTGTCGTTCATCGTGGACACACGCTGCCCGTTGAGCAGGTAGGTGCCGGAGCTGGGGGTATCCAGGCAGCCCAGGATATTCATCAAGGTGCTCTTGCCGCTGCCTGAAGGTCCCATCAGCGCGACATACTCATTCTTCATGATGCGCAGATCGATACCCTTCAGCACGGGAAGCGCCTGTTTGCCGAGATAGTAGGACTTGCGGATATCTTCCAGAAAGATGATGTCGTTCATGGTCGCAGGGGGCCGGGACCGTGAAGGTACTGCGGAAGCCCGAGTATGACGGATTCCCCGGGTTGCGGGCTTCGGTGGCAGAAAATCGGCAGCGGCGAACAATTCCGGGCCGGCATCGTTTTATACGGTAACCATCAGAAACTTATCCTGGCGTGCGGCATACACTCATATATACGATCGCAGGAATGCTCCTCCTGGCTGGCTGCATCACGCCGAGAAAAGGTCCCCGCAGGGCTTATGCCAATGCCGCATCCTTAGTTCCCTTCGATGCGATCGTGGTACCGGGCATTCCCTATAACGGCTCCGGCTGGGATTCGACGATGAAGGCCCGGGTACTCTGGTCGTACATCCTTTATAAGCACGGCTATACGCGGAATGTCATTTATTCCGGCGGTGCGATATATACACCCTATATCGAAGCGCAGGTAATGGGCGCTTACGGGCTGGCTCTGGGAATTCCGGCCGGGCATATCTTCTATGATACGAATGCGCGCCACAGCACGGAAAACGTGTACAACTCCTACCTGATCGCAAAAAAGCTCGGTTTCAAGAGCATTGCCCTGGCCACCGATCCCTTCCAGTCCTTTATGCTCCGGGGCTTCACGCGGCGGCGCTTCGGCACGCCGGTTTACCATATCCCCTTCGTCGTCGATTCCCTCGCGGTCTATAGCAAGCTGCAGCCCCGGCCGGACCTCTGCCACCTGAAGAAGCAGCACTGGCAATCCATCACGGAGAAGGAAAGCGTGGGCGAACGGTTCCGGGGCACCCTGGGGCGCGGCATCGACTGGAAACAATACCCCGGAGGGCGGGTCCCCCCGCTTTAGCCGTTCAGCCGATCCCTTCGCCGTTCAGCCAACTTTCAAGATCGTACTTTCGCGCCCTAAAGCTCCCCGTTGCGGAAAGTCCGGAAATATTTTTACAATACGGCCACGAACCGGTATGAAAAGTTCGTGCTGCCCTGGCGTGCCCGCATCCTCCGGGCCCTGGGCTTTATCTCCGCTTCCACGGTCACGGCGCTGATCATGGTGGCCGTCGCCTACCGCTTCCTGCCTTCTCCCCGCGAACAGCGCTCCCGGCAGGATATGAACCAGCTGCGCGAGCAATACAGCGCCCTGCAGCAATCGCTGCGGGAGATCGATCAGAACGTGACCGACCTGGAGCACCGGGACAACGAGATCTACCGCAGCATCTTCGAGGCCGCTCCCCTGCCCGAC
>JASLDA010000484.1 GCA_030151745.1 Chitinophagaceae bacterium
CAGCCGCTGCAGCTCCTCCACCTGCGCGGCGGAATAAAGCCCGTCATCCCGGCCGTAGAGCCCGTAGACAGGCGTATGCCCGGCGATCGTCCGCAGTGCCGGGCGCAGGTCGATCGTCGTGTAGCGCTCGTTTTCCCAGTAGCCTTTGGGCGAACGGAAGTCCATCTGCGAGGCCTGCCTGAACAAGACGGAATCGGAGCGGAAGCGCTCGTAGATCGCCCGGGCTTCCGCGCTTCTGTTCTTCGGCGTATAGAATCCGTTCTGCATGGCGTGCCCGAAGCAATAGGTGCTGTACATCAGGCTGCCGGTGTCCATCCTTTCAACGATCGCCAGCGCGTTCAGCTTGCCGCTGTCGTTTTTAGATCGATAGATATCCCTGCATCTGGAAATGATCTGGCGGAAACTCTCCTGCAAGTCGATGGGAGCGCTGACGAGCACCAGTGCCCGGACCCGCTCCGGATGCGCTTCCGCGAACCTGGCGCCGACGATGCCCCCGAAGCTATGCGCCAGGAGCGTGGCCTTTTTCAGCGAGAAACGGCGGTAGATCAGGTCGAGATCTGCATTGCTGGCTGCGAAGTTGAACCTGGCGGCGGTATCCTTGCTGCGCCCTTCGCCGCGCCGGTCGTAGACGATGACGAAGAAGCCGCTGTCCGCCAGGCGCTGGGGCGTCGTGGCCTCGAATGCCGCGCTGTTGTAGCCGGGGCCTCCGTGCAGGAAGATAAGCGGAGCGGAGCCCGGATTGCCGAAGGTCCGCACATAAAGCTCCTGGCCGCGGGCGGCGAACGTGCTTGCAAGCAAGAGGAGCAGGGGAGCGATGAGCTGACGCATTTCAATGGGATATTTAAGTCGGCGATTGCGAATATCGTTGTTGCCGGCGGAATATCGCCATGCTTCAGAGCTCGTCGCTGTGTATCCATTTAGGCAGCTCCGGGGCGGTATAGCTGCGCATCCGCCCCAGCAGCCCTTCGATCCCGGCTGCCGCCAGGATCATCTGCAGGTTGGAGGCCTGGAGGAAGCCTTTGTCCACCATGACCTGCATCATCGTCAGCAGCGGATCGTAGAAGCCTTCCGTGTTCAGCAGGCCTATAGGCTTGCGGTGCAGGCCCAGCTGCGCCCAGGTGAGCATCTCGAAGAACTCTTCCAGAGTCCCGAAGCCGCCGGGCAGGGCAACTACGCCGTCGGAGAGCTCGTTCATCTTCGTTTTCCGCTCGTGCATGCTGTTCACCAGGATCAGCCGGGTCAGCCCTTCGTGCGCGATTTCCTTAGTTCGCAGGAAATGCGGGATTACGCCGGTCACCTCTCCGCCCGCCGCAAGCGCGCCGTCGGCGACGGCGCCCATCAGTCCGACGCGTGCACCGCCGTAGACCAGCCCGATGCCTTGCCCGGCGAGATATTCGCCAAGCCGGAACGCCTGCCGCATGTAATTATCCTCAAACCCGGGGCTGGAGCCGCAGAATACGGTAATGCGTTTCATTGTCTGGAGCAGGAGCCTGATGCGGGCGCCCGCCGGCAAAGTAAGGATGTTGAAGGCAGGAAGCGCGCCGGTTGATGTAATTATAACGCGACGGACGGTAAGGGCCCGCGATTCCTGCTGCGGGACCCAAAAAGCAAAGGCCGGCGCCCCGTCGGGACCCCGGCCTTATTGCCTATTGCCTATTGCAAATTGCCGATTGTTACAAGGGCAGCAGCAGCTTGAACTCGATCCGGCGGTTCTTCGCGCGGTTTTCCTCGTTGGTGTTCGGGCGAGCCGGGTTCTCGGTGCCGTAGCCGCTGATGATGATGCGCTTGTCGGATACGCCCTTGCTGATCAGGTAGGTCCGGGCCGCGCGGCTGCGCTCGTAGCTCAGGATGAGATTGTTTTGGTAAGTGCCGATATCGTCGGTATAGCCGGTGATATGGATTACGATCTTCGGGTTCGTTTCCAGGATTTTCGCGGCATAGTCCAGGATGGCGGCGGCCGAGTCCTTGATGACGCTCTTGCCCAGGTCGAAGAACACGGCGTCGGTCTCGAGTACGATATGCGGTGCCATGAGCGTGCCGTTCTCTCCGATCAGCGTAGTATCTACCGGGGCGTCGCGGGTGACGACGGATACCGGGCAGCCGTTGCGCAGCTCGCCGTATTCGTCGGGGCACTTGTCCACCTTGTCGGCAACGCCGTCCTCGTCGCGGTCGGGGCAGCCGTTGGTGTATTCGGGGCCCTTCTCGAACTTACAGGCGTCCTGGTCGTCGACGATGCCGTCGCCGTCCGTATCCGGGCAGCCGTTGAAGCGGACCTCCCCGTATTCGAGCTTGCACTTGTCGATCGCATCCGGCACCTTGTCGCCGTCGACATCCCGCTTTTCCCCGAAGAATATGCGGAAGCCGGCGCTCAGCCCGTAGGAGGTGTAATCGGCCTTGCGCATGCCGCTGGTCATAGCGTTATAGTCGGAATAATAGTTGCGGTTTTCCTGGATAACGCGTTCCGCCGGGCGGTAGCCTTCCTGGCCGGTGTTCGTGAACGTCTGGTACATGAAATAGCCGTTCAGCTGGAAGGTTACGTTGTATGCGAGGGCATAGCTCAGACCGAGGGATACGACCGCGCCGTAGCTGATGTTGTTGAAGTTCGCCGAAGGCGTGCGCCGGCTTTCCGCGATGTCCTTATACAGGCCGACGTTGAAGATCCCGCCCTGATCGCGCAGGGAGTCGAAATAGGAGCGGGCATCGCGCTGGTCGTGGGTTGCGCGGTAATTAGCCTCCGTGAGGATCAGGCTGGAATTCGGATCCGGCACTGTGCCCCCGTCGAAGCCGGAGATGAACGACTTCTTATCCGGCGACAGCTTGTACACCGATTCGTAGCTGAAGGAGCCGGAGGTGTTTTGCGTGCTGGTCCGGTTGTAAAAGCCGAATACCGCGCCTACCGAGCCGGTGATTCCGAAGTTGGAGGGCCTGGACGGGCTCCCGAACTGGTGCTTGAACTGGAGCGTCAGCGGCACGTTGATATTGGTGATCCGGACATCTTCCCGGATCGGGCCGTTGGTATGGATGATCTGCCGGTAGATGGTATCCCGGTTGAAGGTCTCGCGGTAGTCGGCGTACATCGTATCCATGACGTAGGAGCCTGTGTGACGGAGGAATTGCCCGCCCAGGCTGATGCCGATGGTGCGGCGCCGGTTGAAGAAATAGACCAGAGAGAGATCTCCGCCGCTGGTGCGGCCGTCGATGAAGCGGGGCTGCACGTAGCGGGATGTCGACAGGCTGCCGGTATAGGCGGCGGCCAGGTCCACCATTTCGATGTTCTGCTCGATGACACCGGCGCGGTAGTTCAGGTCGAAAGCCCAGCGCGGCAGTACCGCATCGTTGCTTTTCAGCTTGTGAACGACAGGTCCGGTGTTCAGGATTCCGGCATCGGCCACCGGGCTCTTCGCCGAATCCGTGCCCGTCTGGGCCAGGACGCTGATCCCCTGCGTAAGCAACAGGGCGAGCGTGAGCGTGTGTTTCATAGTTATGCGTGAAAGGGTGAGGTATTATTGTTTGATGAAACGGGCGCTGCCTATCCTGGCTCCTTCCTGGCTGCAGATCACCGTGTAATATCCAGGCACGAAGCTGCTCACATCCACGCGGCTCTTCACGCCGACGGCTTCCTGGTTGTGCAGGCGCCGACCGGCCACATCATACACTTCGATCATGTAGGGTTTAGAACCGGCCTCGCCAAACTCGATCCTGATCTCGTCCTTCGCCGGATTCGGGTAGACTTTGATCTCGGCGGAGCTGTTCTTGATCACGACGGGTGCGGACAGGGAAGGTTCGTTGAAGTAAGACTTGCGGACGCAGCCGTCGCTGAAGGTCGCCATTACCCAATAGTAGTTGGCTGCCGCGTCGAAGCCCGAGCCGGCTCCGATGTACAGGTTCTGGTACGTAGCCCCGTCTATGATCACGGAATCCAGGTTCACGCGGCGGTCGAAGCCCCACTGGTATTTTGCGACGTTAGTGCCCTGGCAGACCAGATTGTTCTGGAACAGGACCACGTTCGGATTGCTCGAGCCGGTGCCTGCGGATACATTGAAGTTCCGGATCGACTCGCGGCTGGTGCAGGTAAAGCCGATGACGCGGCTGACGACGGAGGCCGTTGCGGTGCCTTGGGTGTTGAAGGTTGCCAGCGCAAAGCGCGTGGAGTCCGCCAGCTGGGTAATGCTCTGGTTGCTGCTCCAGGTGAAGCGCTCCGACGCGGCCGGCTGACGGCGCGCGCCCAGGTTGATGCCGATCGTATTGCGGCAGAGATTCGGCTGCGGCGCGATGCTGATGCCGGGGCTGTCCGGAGTGGGATTCAGGGTCACGCCCAGGCGCTGGTTGTTGAATTTGCAGCCGGCCGCGCTGGTCAGGTTGATCAGGTAGTCGACACGATGCACGTTCAGGTCGTAGCCGCTGGACAGGCTATCCTGGATCTGCTGGGAGACATTCAGGGGGGTCGTGATGAATGCCGGGGCTACGACGGGCGTCGTAGCAGTGCGGCTATAGGTATAGCTGCTGGAGCTGCCGGTGGACGACTGCACGACATAATTGAGCGTCGCGTCGGAGCAAATGCTGCGCGAAGTATCGCTTAGCATCTTCGGCAGCGGGTTCACGGTTACGACCACGGTCCCCGGATCGCCCTGGCAGGAGGCCGGGCTCGGGGAGATGGGAACCACGCTGTAGGTTACCGTGCCCGGCGTGGTAAACGTGGGATTGGTCAGCGATTGGCCTATCAGGGTGCCGCTGCCGGCGCCGGCGCCGGTAATGCCGCCCGTAGTGGAAAGAACGGTCCAGGTAAAGGTGCTGCCGGTGCCCGTGCTGGCAGTGAGCTGAACATTGGCATTGTCCTGGCTGCAGATATTCTCCGTGACATTGTTGAACACCGGCTTGGGGTTCACGGTTACTGTAAACTGTACCGGCGTTGCGGCGCAGCCGAGGAACGAGGTGTCGAACACCGTATAGGTGATCGGGTTCGGCGTCGTGCTGCCGCTCAGGTTCACCACGCTGTCGCGGATAGTGCCTCCGAAAGGTGCGTCGAAGACCGAGGTGCCGCTCGGATCGATGCGGCTCCAGTAGAAGCTGGTCGTGCCGATTCCCGGAGTATCCAGCAGCGTAATGCTCAGCGGCTTTTCGGAGCAGACCGAGAAGTTCATGTTGGGACGCGGGAAGGTGATGACGGGGTTCGGGTTGACGGTAACGTTGATATTGCTGTTGGCGCCCGTACAGCCGTTCGCCGTAGCGTTCGCGGTATAGGTCACTATCCCGGTATTGATGCCGGTGTCGCGCAGGACCTGGGAGATGGTATTGCAGAGGTTGCAGCTGGTGCCGTTATTGGTATTTCCGTTTACGGTCACTGCATAGTTCGGCAAGGTGCTCCAGTTGAAGGTCGAGTTCGTGTCGCTTGCGCTGAGCACGATATTCGTATTCCTGCCGCTGCAGATCGAGAACGAGGAAGCCGTGGTGATAACGGGCCTGTGACG
>JASLDA010000526.1 GCA_030151745.1 Chitinophagaceae bacterium
CACGAGCGCAACCCGGTGTTCTCCTGGGTGGTGAACTACCCGAACGCCGCGACGCTGAAGTACCGGATCCGTGTGGTGGAGGTGAAACAAGGGCAGAACAATGTAACGGCGCTCACGCGCAACAACCCGGTGTATGCGGAGAGCAAGCTGCCGCAAACGACGACGAGCTACCCGGTGTACGGCAAGCCGCTGGAGCTGTACCAGCCCTATGCCTGGACGGTGGACGCCTACTTCAAGGGCATCCTCCTCGGCGGCGCAGAGCCCTGGCGGTTTACCATCATAGAGGATAGTGAATTGGTGCCAATTCCAAGAGAGGTATCGCACCTGGACATAAAGCTGGAAACCGGCGGCAGTCAGGTATTTGCGATCGGCAAATTGAAGCTGAAATATGTGCTTGAAGATTTTAAGGCAGACTCGCTAACGCTGCGGCTGACGATGGACGATAAGGAGGTAGCGATTAAGGAAAAAGTGCTGGCGGCGCAGAAAGGGGATAACCGGTACGAGATCGACTTCTATGAGGCCAGAAACCTAAAGCACATGAAAATGTATTGTCTGGAGCTGTTCAGTCAGACGGGCGAGAAATACAGGGTCAAATTCAGATATGTAAATCCAGATTTCTTAGATAATAAATGAAGCCTAAATATTTAACCCTTGCGCTGGTCGTCACATTGCTTCTGACGTTGGTGAATCTCTCCATACTGGCGATCAACTATCGGAATTCCAGAAAGACCGTTGTCATTGATATCGTTCGTGTTTTTAACGAATTCGGCCTGAAGAAGGACCTGGAGCATCGGGTAGCGATGAAGTTGAATGAATTAAGCTCTGAGGCGGACAGCCTGAAAGCCGTGTACTTGGCAATGCAGCAGCAGCGCAAGGATCCGATACAGCTTGCGGCTATGGCTGCGGACGTAGATACCGCCGAGAGCCGGTTACAGCGGGCATATGTGATATCCGATAAAAATATCAATGAACAGGTCTGGCAGCGCCTGAATTCGCTGTTAACTGAATACGGGAACCAATACGATTACTCGCTGGTCATCGGGGCAAACGGAATGGGAACCGTCCTTTTTAACCGGAGCGAGCTGGATAAGACCGAAGAGCTGATAAAGTTCATAAACAGGAAATATGAAACAGGCCGCTAGCTATATAGTATTGCTGTTCTGGATACTGGCTCTCAGCTGTACGGACGGAAAGCCTCGCCAGCTGCGCCCGGGCGACTATATACGGTATGTCGAGTCTGAACAGAACGAATTGCGGACCACGGTCAGTTCCGGGATCTGGCGTTATACGATCCAGTATAAGCCTGCGGCTTATATCGCACTTAAGGAGCAGGATCCCGGACAAATCGACGGCAATGCGCTGAATGCCCGCGTCCGGAAGCTGGAGAAAACGGTTTGGTTCAATGTCTCCATCAAGGTTGGCAATGAAGAAGCCGATCCGCTCCGGTATCATACCACCAACCTGGAGGAGTACAATGAGCGGCTGAATTATTTCCTGGCGGAAGCTTCAAAAAACTTTCGTCTGACATACGGCGAGTCCGGTGAGATGGATCAGATCGGGTATTACCTGGAGAATAACTACAATATAAAACCAGAAATAGTGGCTATTGTAGGATTCCGTATTCCTGATACAGCGCCGGTACAACCTCTTGTTTTTTCGTATTACGATGGGCTTCTGAGCTCAGGGATCGTGAAGTTCAAAGTCCCGGTGAAAGCCGTCCAGTCCATTCCTATTCCCATTATTTCATAAATGAAAATTAATTTATGACACTTGTTCGTATCAAGATAAGGAAGTCAACAGCAGTCATGCTGATGACGGTTTTTCTAGCGGAGCTGTTGATGCCGACCGTTTCGTTTGCCCTGACTTCGGGGCCGTCCCAGCCAGAAATGCAGAGTTTTGAGCCGGTTGGCACCACGGATATGGTGAATGCGTTCTCGGGAGATTTTGTATATAATATACCCTTGTTGGATGTCGAGGGATATCCCGTGAACATTGCTTACCACAGTGGCGTGACGGCAGAAGACGAAGCCAGCTGGGTCGGGCTCGGATGGAATATCAATCCGGGGAACATCAGCCGGGGCGTGCGGGGGCTGCCGGATGACTTCAATGGGGAGACCGTTTCGAAGGAGATAGACATCACACCCGAGCTAAAAAAACGGTTCGGCGTTTTCTTCGGCCTCGAGGTTGTCGGCCTTGAACTGAACAAAGTGGCAGAGGCTGCGAAAATCCTGGGGATGAGCTTCGGCGGCAGTATCAACATGGGAATTGATATCAGCAACTATACTGGTGTGAGCGCAGCATTGGGCTTTGGCTCAAACGTTGGGATCAAGAACGACTGGATGTCTGCCGGCGTCAATATGGGAGCGACCTTCACCACGGACAACGGCGTCGATCTTGATAAATCGATGAGCGCGTCGATGAACAGCTCAAAGGCGGCCGGGGCTGTAACCACGACGGTAGCCGGATCCTTTGGTAAGGCATACAATTCCAGGGAAGGTTTGAAGTACACGTCCTTTGGCGTCAACCCCTCATTTTCTTATAAAAACAACTGGAGCGCCAAACTTGCTAACAAAGAGAAGCCCATATCTCTCAGCACACAGTCGGTCCTGAGGCCGCCGGGGGTTTCCAATACGGTGGTTCCGGTCAGCATGCAGAATTTTGTCCCTGTCGTCACCAACGCAAGCTTTGCGGAAAGCCGTTTTTTCCAGTTTAAGCTGGGCTTTGCGATAAACAGCGTCTATCCGAATTTCGGAGGGAGTTACGGAGAGGACAGGATTCAATTCGAAAAGGACGGCAGCCGGCGCGCGTTTGGTTTTTTCAATCTTCAGAATGCCTCGAAGGAGGATATCACGGACTTTACCCGCGACCGCGACGGGCGCTTCAGCCGGGACATGCAATACCTTCCGTCCGGAACGCTGACATACGATATATACTCGGTTAATGGGCAGGGTACCGCAGGCAACTTCCGCGGCTTCCGGGCTGATATCGGATCGGTTTACGATCCTTACACATCCAGCGGCTCGGAA
Organism: Chitinophagaceae bacterium; assembly: GCA_030151745.1. Lineage (GTDB taxonomy): Bacteria > Bacteroidota > Bacteroidia > Chitinophagales > Chitinophagaceae > UBA1952. The sequence continues at coordinate 3,027 of JASLDA010000526.1, forward strand.
AGCAGGAGCGATATGGTCGAGGCCGGATTCGGCAACATCTTCGAGGCCGGCTGGGATAATGTCAATGCGCATTCGTCGTCAACCTCCGGTCCCTGGAGCAAGTACAAGAAGAGCTTCAGCGGGAAGAAGCCGGGCTCGCTTTATGAGCCGCATTATTTCAAGCAGGCCGGGGAGCTGAGCGAGGGCAGCCCCGAATTCAACGCAGCCATCAGGGGCAGCAAGCCCCTGAGCGTAAGCGAGGCGGCGACCGTGGATCCGGCTCCGCTTGCAGCGGCGTCCGATGCCCGGGCCCGGGTAAAGCGATCGAATCTGCTGTATTATTATACCGGCGCCGAAGCGGCGAAAAAAGGCGTCAGCCTGCAGCCGAAAATCGAGAGCTTCATCAGCACCGGGACGTACGGCAATTATAATATCGACCGGGTAAGCAGCACACGGCCTGCACATCAGGCATCGGAATTCACGCAGCTGCTGCCCGATGGCAAGCGGTATATCTACGGTATTCCCGCGATGAACAATGTGCAGCAGGAGTATGTGATCACCAAAACGGGTCCCGGAAAGAGCGATGGGACGATCGATATCCCGGTTCCGTATGCAAAGCCGACATCAGCGTTGCTGGGGCAGGAGATGTTCATGAAAACATCTAC
>JASLDA010000010.1 GCA_030151745.1 Chitinophagaceae bacterium
CATGGAGATGATACTTAAGTATTTCGGCGAAGGATATTACAAGAAAACCCCCTGGGCCGTATACCAGGCCGACTTCAAGCCCACGTGGATGTAACCCCGGACAGACCGGAACAAACAAAGGCGCCTCCCGGGAGGCGCCTTTGTTATGTTTGATGTTTAATTGGCGGGGTTTACCAGGCGATGAGGCGCTGCCTTGTGGTCCATCTTCTCCGGCGCAGGCATGGATGGCGGGAGCAGCGAAGCAATTAGCTTCCTAACTTATTCACGGCGTCGACTTCGGGATCGTATTTCTTCTTGCCTTCCACGACGTACTTCATCTCCTTCTTGAAAAAGTTACAGGCCGGCTGCAGGCCGCATTCCTCGCATTTGGGACGGCGGGCGATGCAGATATATCGTCCGTGCAGGATCAGCCAGTGATGGGCCTTGTAAACCAGCTCGGTCGGCAGATGCGCCACCAGCTGCTTTTCGGCCTGCTCGGGTGTTCTGGCTTTCAGCGTCAGCCCGATACGCGAGGCTACGCGAAACACATGCGTATCCACCGCCATGTTCGGCTGTTCCCAGATGACGGAAGTCACGACATTAGCGGTCTTCCGGCCGACGCCAGGGAGCGTGATCAGCTCGTCTACCGTCCGGGGGACCTCGCCGCCGTACACCTCCATCAGCCGCTGCGCCGTGCCGATCAGGTGCCTGGCCTTGTTGTTGGCAAAGGAAACGCTCCGGATAATGGCATGGATATCTTCAAATTCTGCCTTGCTCATGGCTTTGGCATCCGGGTAAACGCGGAACAGTTCCGGCGTCACCATATTCACCCGCTTGTCCGTGCATTGCGCAGACAGGATAACGGCCACCAGCAGCTCAAAGGCATTTCCATAATCCAGCTCGGTCTCCGCCTCGGGATTATGTTTTTCGAACCAATCAATGACAAACTTATAACGTGCGTCGCGGGTCATACTGTAAAGTTCGGTCGCGGAAAACTTGTACCATCGGATGGAATGGTTTTTAGGCCTCTGCTCAGGAAGTCTTTGCCTCTTGAACCCAATACATATGGATCAGGAAAAGTTACCTGCGGCAGGCGGATTCGAGGAAACGATCGATGGAAAACCGACCGGGCTATATCTTATCCGGGACGGCGGATCCTGCGTCTGCGCGGTGACCAACTACGGGGCTCGTATCGTGAGCCTCCTCGCCCCTGACCGCGGCGGCAGGCCGGTAGACATAGCGCTGGGCTATCCTTCCCTGTCCGGTTATCTGCAGCAGCCGGAGGACTATATGGGCGCCACCGTCGGGCGCTGCGCGAACCGCATTGCAGGCGGTCTGTTCGTATTGGACGGGCGCACGGAAGTACTGCCGGTCAACGACAATCACAATACCCTGCATGGCGGCGAGAAAGGTCTGCACGCCCGGGTATGGACCCTCAGCGACGCCGGGGCTTCGTACCTGGTACTGAAATACCGCTCCGCGGACGGAGAAGAGGGCTTTCCGGGGAACCTGGAAATCCAGCTGCGTTACGAATGGGCCGCGCCCGGCCTGCTGCGGATGCATTACCGCGCCGAAACGGACCGGCCTACCCTGGTCAACCTGAGCAATCATACGTATTTCAACCTGAGCGGCGAGGGAAGCAGCGATGTGCTGGATCACGAGCTGCGCATCCCCGCGGCGGCCATTACCCCGGTCGACCCGATGCTGATACCGACCGGCAGGTTCGAGGAGGTCACCGGCGGGCCTTTCGATTTCCGGGCCGCAAAACCGATCGAAACCTCCATCGCGGAAGACAACCTGCAGCTGCAGTACGGCAAGGGATATGATCACAATTTCGTGCTGGAAGACGGCGCCGTGGTGGAAGTCTACGCCCCGCAGACCGGTATAGGCATGAAAATCAGCACCGACCGGCCCGGGATGCAATTTTACAGCGGCAATTTCCTGGATGGCAGCCGCAAAGGGAAAAGCGGCCGGGCGTACACCTACCGTTCGGCTCTGGTGCTGGAACCCCAGGGATTCCCCGATGCCATCCATCACCCGCATTTCCCGAGTGTCGTGCTGCACCCGGGCGAAGCCTACGAGTCCGTTTCGGATTACGAGTTCAGCAGCCGCTGAACGCCGGCCTGTCTTCCTTGCGAAGCCCGGCGCCGTTGGTGCAATGGTGCGGCCGGGACCTCCATCGAAGCTATGGCGGGGCTAGGCCGGCAGCCCCCGATCGGCCCCGCGACCGTCGTCCCACCGTTAAATAACGCTGTAATCATAACAGAAACTATCGGTCCTTCCGGCGATGAAACACTATTTTTGTGTGTTATCATCGTCTTATTTCAACATGTTTAATCTTGTTTTGTTCGGTCCTCCCGGCAGCGGGAAGGGTACGCAATCGGCCAATTTGCTGCACACGTACGGACTGCAACATATTTCCACGGGCGATCTGCTGCGTGAAGAAATTGCGGGCCAGACCCCCCTGGGTGTGGAAGCGCAGAAATATATCGACCAGGGTCTGCTTGTTCCGGACGAGGTGGTGATCAGCATGATCTCTTCCAAGATCGACGAGTTTGCCGAAGCGCGGGGCTTTATCTTCGATGGTTTTCCCCGTACGACCGCCCAGGCCGAGGCACTTGATAACCTGCTGGAATTCAAGAACACCCAAATCCACATGGTGATCTCCCTGGAAGTACCGGCGGAGGAGCTGGCGCGCCGCATCGTCGAGCGGGGTGCTACCAGCGGCCGCAGCGACGATACCCCCGAGGGCGTCATCAAGCGGATGGAGGAGTACCACAATAAAACGGCCCCCGTTGCCGCTTACTATGATCAGCAAGGCAAGCTGACGACCGTCAAGGGCGACCAGACGATCGAGGAAACCTTCCAGACCCTGACACGCCAGATCGATAAGCACCTGCTGCCCGTCGCCTGAGCTGCAGAACGAAGTATCAAAGTCCCTGCCCGCCCCTCCATGTCGCGACGAGTTGCCCGCCTGCTGACCCTGCTGTGTCTGTTTACCTTCAGCGCCCGGAGCCAGCAGGCGACGGAAACGCCCCGGCAGCCCCGTATCCTGCTGCTGCTGGACGGCTCCAGCTCCATGCTGCAGCCCTGGTCCGGCAAGGACATCCGTTTCAAAGCCGCCAGCCAGATCATCGAAGGGCTGATGGACAGTATCTACGCCGTCAACCCGGGCGTCGAATTCGGACTGCGCGTGTACGGGCACCAGAGTCCTGCGCAGGACAACGACTGCTACGACTCCCGCATGGAGGTGATATTCTCTAAAAACAACATCACCCAGATGGGCCTCAGGCTGGCCAGCCTGAGGCCTTTCGGTGTTTCGCCCATAGCCTATTCGCTCCAGCAGGCCGCTGAAAACGACCTGCTCGACGATGCCCGCAACGCCTACTCGATCATCCTCATCACCGACGGCGGTGAAAGCTGCGGCGGCAATATCTGCGAAGTCGTGAAGAAGCTCATCGAGCGCAAAATATACTTCCGGCCTTATATCGTCAGCCTGGTGGACTATGCTCCGCTGAAGGATCAATACGCCTGTCTCGGCAGCTACCTGCAGGTCAGCAAGCCGGGGGATATAGCCCCGGCGATCAACCAGATCGTAGACGCCTACCGGCCTATCCTGAGCATGCCCATCATGGCCTCGAAAGAGTCTCAGGTACAGCCCGCCGTACAACGCCCGGCTGCCGTGCCGGTCACGATCCCCACCCTCCCGCCTCCTGTCCCGCGCACGGCCGAGACCACGGCGGTGCTCCGGATCGCCGCGCTGCATATCCTGGACGTGCCGGCGCGGTACTATTTCCGCATCGCACCGCGCCGGCTCGAGGTGCCTCCTTCCTCGCAGCTGAGGTACACACCGGAGCCGCGGCAGCCGGAGCGGATACCGGATCAGATTGCACCGGCCGATATGGTGACTACCAGGACCGGGCGCCCTGCCGGAAACAAACCGGTCCCATTCTCGGTGGTCGCTCCGGGTCCGTTGAAGCCGCCGGCCGATACCCCGAAGCCGCCTGTCGTGCAGAAGCGGGACACGGCCAAACCTCCGGTAGCGCAGGTCCGCCGCGATACGCCGGCAACCACGCGCACACCTGTTGACACCCCCAGGCGGCCGGTCGTGAAGATGACGGCCCTGAAGCAAGACAGCATGAAGCCGGTAGCTGCGGCAAAGTCCAAACCGGTACCGCCCAAGCCGGTTGAGCCGGAGGTCCAGCGCAGCACCGAAGCAGCCCCTGAGACCCAGCTTTCCGTCTATTTCACGGACGGCCGCGGGAAATTCTACTCCTCGACACCGCAGCTCCGCCTGGTCGATGCCAATACCAATAAACAGGTCAAGCAATTCTACCGTACCGTAGATCCGAACGGCAATCCCGATCCGCAGGCGATCCCTGCCGGAACCTACAACCTGATCGTGGCGAGCCGGTCGAATATGCTGCTGAAGAAGGTGGTCGTGGAAGAGCATAAGAACAACAAGATCATCATCCGGGTCGCGCACGGTTCGCTGCGGTTCCGCTACGACAATAACCCGGACCGCCCGGTGACCGAGTTCAACGCCATCGTCAATATCCGCTTCGAGGACGGGCCGATCAACCAGAAGCAGAAGTGCTCGGAAGAGCTGGAATATGCGCCTGGCAACTATCATATCGAGATCAACACCCTGCCGGTGTACCAGCTCAATACGGATATCGACTTCGGCGCGATTACGCAGATCGATATCCCCGAGCCGGGCTATGTGCAGTTCACAAATACGAACGTCCTCGGCCCCGTACAGCTGTTCAGCCCGCTCGGCAACCAGTTCATGCGCTTCTACGGCCTGCGCATCACCGGCAATCCGGACGTGCAGCGGGTTCGCCTGCTGCCGGGCGTCTACGAGGTGCATTGGACGAGCAATGCCAACACGCCGCGGGCGAAGCAGGAAGTGATGCGGTTCAATATCCGCAGCAACATGGAAACGTCCATCGAATTGAATTAAGATTGTAGATCGGTCCAGTCCACCTCAATCTTAAATCTTCATTCTTAGATCCCACCCCAGCCTGAGCAGCAGGGCCGTCACTACGATCAGGAAGAAGATGCGGATAAAACCGCTGCCCTTGCGCAGGGCCAGCTTGGTGCCGGCATAGTTCCCGAGCATATTGGCCCCGGCCACCGGCAGGGCAATGCCCCAGACGACCGCGCCTTTCGCGATAAAGAATGAGAGCGCCGCTGCATTGGTGACGCAATTCAGCACCTTGGCATTGGCGGCCGCATGCATGAACGTGTAGCCGAAGAGCAGCACGAAAACGAAGACCAGGAAGCTGCCGGTGCCCGGCCCGATGCAGCCGTCATAGAGGCCTATCACGAGACCGGCGGATACGCTGTACCAAAGATGCCTGCGCGGGCTCAGGG
>JASLDA010000033.1 GCA_030151745.1 Chitinophagaceae bacterium
TGCGGGCCCGCCTGCAGGGCGCGCATATAGTTCGCATTCAGGATCGCGTTCTCCGTCGCCGCGCGCAGGCCGCGGGCGCCCAGCATGCGGATATAGCCGTAGGAGATCAGCAGGATGGATGCGGAGCCGTAAGGCGCCGCGCTCACCGCCATGCTGTCGGATTTGGTGACGTCGGTCTTCGGCAGGAAGGGCGCCAGGTGAGACTTCACGCAGATAGGGCCCATGCCGGGACCTCCGCCGCCATGCGGGATGGCGAAGGTCTTGTGCAGGTTCAGGTGGCAGACGTCCGCGCCGATGAGGCCCGGGGCCGTGAGGCCTACCTGGGCGTTCATGTTCGCGCCGTCCATATAAACCTGGCCGCCGTAGCCGTGGATGATGGATGTGATCTCGGTCACCGTCTCCTCGTAGACGCCGTAGGTGGAGGGATAGGTGATCATGATGCCGGCGAGGCGGTCGCTGTACTGCCCGGCCTTCGCCTTCAGATCTTCAACATCGATATAGCCGTTCTCCAGCGCCTTCACGACAACCACCTTGTAGCCGGCCATTACGGCGGACGCGGGGTTGGTGCCGTGCGCGGAGATCGGGATGATGATCACGTCGCGCTTGCCGTCGCCGCGGCTTTCATGGTATGCGCGGATGGTCAGCAGGCCGGCGTACTCGCCCTGGGCGCCGCTGTTCGGCTGCAGGCTGCAGGCGTCGAAGCCCGTGATCTCGCTCAGGTATGCTTCGAGTTCGCGCGCGATCTGGAGGTAGCCGCCGGCCTGTTCGGCCGGTACGAAGGGATGCATCCGGCTCCAGTGCGACCAGCTCAGCGGGATCATTTCGGTGGCCGCGTTGAGCTTCATGGTGCAGGATCCGAGAGAGATCATGCTCGTATTGAGGCTCAGGTCGCGGTTTTCCAGCATCTTGATATAACGCATCATCTGCGTTTCGCTGTGGTGGCGGTTGAATACGTCCTGCTCCATGAACGGCGTGGCGCGGTGCAGATCAGCAGCTATATTGCTGAACAGCGCGTCCTCGTCCATATCGAAGGATACCGGCTGCCCGCCGTCGCCGAATACGTTCAGGATATCGGCTATATCGCGCTGGGTCGTGGTCTCGTCGATGGAGATACCGACCTGCCCGTTCCCGAAATAGCGGAAGTTGATGCCGGCGGCTTCGGCGTTGCGGCGCAGCGCGGCCGTGTCGTTCACGCGGACGACGATGGTATCGAAGTAGGATTGGCTCAGCAGCTCATGACCGGCTTCGGCCAGGGCCTGCCCCAGCGCGTGCGCCAGGATGGCTACGCGGCGGGCGATATTTTTCAGGCCTTCCGGACCGTGGTAAACGGCGTACATCGCGGCGATATTTGCCAGCAGGGCCTGCGCGGTGCAGATATTGGAAGTCGCCTTTTCGCGCTTGATATGCTGCTCGCGGGTCTGCAGGGCCATGCGCAGGGCGCGGTTGCCGGCGGCGTCGATGGAGATACCGATGATCCGGCCGGGGATCGCGCGCTTGAACTCGTCCTTCGTAGCGAAGAAGGCGGCGTGCGGACCGCCGAAGCCCAGGGGAACGCCGAAGCGCTGGCTGTTGCCGAAGGCCGCATCGGCCCCGAGCTCGCCCGGGGCGGTCAGCAGGGTCAGGGCCAGCAGGTCGGTGGCCATGCCTACGAGAGCGCCCACGCCATGGACGGCGTGGATGAAGGAGCGGTAGTCCTCCACGCTGCCCTTGTCGTTCGGGTATTGCAGGATGGCCCCGAAATAGGAATTGTCGATGGTCGCGGTCTTATAGTCGCCGGCGACGATCTCGATGCCCAGCGGGTTGGCGCGGGTGTGAAGAACGGCGAGCGTCTGCGGGAAAACGTGCTCGTCCACGAAGAGCCGGGGGCGCTCCGGGGCGGCGGCGTTCTTGTTCAGCGCATGGAAGAACATGGCCATGGCCTCGGCCGCCGCGGTGGCCTCGTCCAGCAGGGAGGCGTTGGCGATGGGCAGGCCGCAGAGATCGGAGACCATCGTCTGGAAGTTCAGGAGGCTCTCGAGGCGGCCCTGGGCGATCTCTGCCTGGTACGGCGTGTACTGCGTGTACCATCCCGGGTTTTCGAAGATGTTGCGCAGGATCACGCTGGGCGTATGAGTATCGTAATACCCCTGGCCGATATAATTGCGGAATACCTTGTTTTTCAGGGACGTCTCCTTCAGTTCGCGCAGGTAGTCGGCTTCGCTCTGAGGTGCGGGCACCCGCAGCGCATGATCCATGCGGATGGCGGCTGGCACCGTTCGCCCGATCAGCTCGTCGAGGCTCTCGACGCCGATGGTGGCAAGCATTTCCGTTGTATCGGCGGCGTTCGGACCGATGTGACGGCTTGTAAATTCCCGGCTCTGGCTGGAGAATAAATTCATATAAGGCCCTTAAGATTCAGGTATTAGAAAAGTTGTGCAAAATTACCGTTGTGACGGGGATTGGCCAAACGGCGTTCCATCGCGCCTCTTTCGGCCAATGACAGACCGTTGAGAGAGGCTCTTTTCATGTTGCAGTAGGCAGTTTGCAGTCGGCAGTTTGCAGTGGAGCGGGAGCCTTAGCTTGTTTGGAATTGGCAATAGGCAATAGGCAGTTTGCAG
>JASLDA010000462.1 GCA_030151745.1 Chitinophagaceae bacterium
TGTGGTCGTAAGGCGTCTGGAACAGAAGCATCTTCACGACATAGGCGGTACCGAACAGAAGCCCCAGCGAGATTGCAGCCTTCAGTGCTATTTCCTTGTTTATCCAAAGGAATAGCAGGACAAAATAGAAGGGCACCGGCATCAGGGGATGGGTAAAAGCGATTACAATCAAGAGAAGTACTCTGATAGAATTACTTAAGTATGAGGACGGGTACCTGGCGTCGAAGGCGAAGAACACGCACATCAAGGCCAGTGCTTGGGGGAATTCCGACTGGATCCAGAAGAAGGTATGCGAGACGAAGAGAAAATTGATTGCCAGCAGGAGCAGGCCCCATTTATACTGTTTCAGAACTGCGCCGCAGACGAGATAGCAGGCCAGGTAGAAGACCGTGAAGCCGCATGAGTAAAGCAGCATCACGGCCTTCAGGCTCAGCCCGAGCTTGAAGCCCAGCAAGGGAAAGCTCTGAGTAGCGGCGGCACCTATTCTGTGATTTTGTATAGCGTAGGTATTCTTCGTTGCCAGCTCGAAGAGGTGATAGGCAATATCCGTGTAAGCGGTACGCTCGCAGAAGAAGATGACCGAGAGCACGAACATAAGCAGGTAGCCTGGTATTCCTACCCGGTAAAGTGTCCGGATATGGGTTGAAAGGTGGTCTTGCACCGGCCTAAGATACGGGGTCCGGCTGCGGCTGGTCCCGGGCCGTCGCGCTTGCCCTTATGCCCTGCTTTATCCGGCACGGATAAACAGCTGCAGGCTGTTTTATATCGAAGCCTCGTACTATATTGGGGGCGCAATTCTTCCTGCCGCGGTTACCTGAACCTCACAATCAGCCGATTCCATGAAATATTCTATAGCAGCAATGCTCCTTCTGCTGACGGGCGGCAGCGCGGAGGCGCAGAAAATGATCCGGCAAAACGGGCGCTGGGTGACGGTGGACGATAGTAAAAAAGAAGTGGCGTACGATGTCAGAAGATTCTACTACGAAGACCTGGCTGCCGTAAAGCGGAACGATAAATGGGGATTCATCGACTATACCAAGCGCGAAGTAGTGCCGGTCAAATACGATACGGTGGAGTATTTCTCCGGCGGGTTCGCGCCCGTAAAGAGCAACGGCCGGTGGGGCTTCGTGGACAAGACGGGTAGGGAGATCTGCGCGGTCAAATACGACGGGGTCAGTCCCTTCTCTAAGGGGCTGGCTATTGTAAAAGGGGAGAACAGATTCTTCTGTATAGATAAGGAGGGTAAAGAAGTCGAGGTGAAAAGCCTGCAGGGCTATTTTAACGAGGGACTGGCGCAGTTGAGCATGCAGGGGAAGACCGGTATTATCGACACCGCGGGCAACGAGATACTTCCCGTAAAGTATCAGCAAATAGAAACGATAGTGAAGGGAAGCCTGTTCAAGGTAAAGCTTGACAATAGGGTGGGTGTTATAAAAGGCGGGGGAGAAGCGGTCATTCCTGTGAAATATGATGACGTGATCTGGTCGGGAAAGAATACGGATCCGGCCAGGATATACCTCGGAAAGCAGAAGGGATTTATAGACACTGCAGGACGCGAGCACCTTTATGACTACCTGGGGATCTTTTCCGAGCGGGGCGCGGCCCGGGCGGAAATAGACGGGAAAATGGGAATAGTCGATCAGTCCGGGCGCGAATTGCTGCCGCTGAAATACAAGGGGATCAAAGAATACTATTTCGAGAGCTTTATTGAGTCGGATAGCGGCTGGCAGGTGTTGAATACTAAAACCCTGAAGCCTGAAGGCCGGAAATATAAATTGATGATCGGCCACCAGGACGGCGTCGTATTCCTTTCGAAGGATACGGCTCTCATCTATACCATCGCTCCGGATAAATCGACGCAGAAGAAATATGCTAAAGGAAGCTTGCCGCCTTCGAGCGAGACGATCGATTTCGTCACTAAGAACGGACTGATGCATGTCACCGACCGGGAATCGAAGCAGGAAGGCTTCAGGTACGTGAATGGCAGCCCCTTCATCTATCCCGGCTTTTCAAAAGTCATGGGCAGCTTCAAGACCCCCGGACCTGTTTTTAACGATCCTCACAGTAAACCCGAGGAATGGCTCTATGATTTTACAACTTCCTCGGGCCGGGTCATCACCGGCGCCGTCAATCCTGCTACCCATGATATAAATGGGTTCGTAGTATGCAAGGCATGTAGCGGATCCGGCGCAGTCGTCAGCGAAAGCAGCACGGTTGTCAAGGGCCAGAGCAATACCTACGGCACGACCGAAGTACAGAAATTACAGTCCGAAAAGTTCGACGCGAAAACGGGGGTGACTACGAAGACATATGGATACGAGAGCAAGCAGGTCACCCGGACGACGCCCGACAAGGTCCTTACATCGGTTGACAGAAATGCCTGTTCTGTATGTAAGGGAAAAGGGAAAACGGATTACCTGCTGAAATGGAACGGGAAGGAATACGTCTACGATAAGCCTGACGATCGCTAAGGGCCGGTCTCTATATCGTCCTTCCCAGAGCTGTCGGTGACAGCCGGTTGATCGCAGCTCTTTTCCTGTCACGGGGAGCGAAGTTTGGGTTCGGGTTAATAGGGTGCGAACCATCGCAGGAAAAGCCCCGGAGACGCTGTTCGCTTCGGGGCCCGCCAGTCCGGGATCGGCCACGGATCCTTGGCCCTTTATTAAGACAGCCCTCGCAATGCGCGTGAGAGCGTTCTCAAGGCGATCGATTCCATGCCATAGCCAGGCTGCGTAAAGCTGTCCTGCACAAATCGTAATGGATACTGCATTGAGTTTGATGATGACGTCTATGTCATAAGCTCATACAACCATTTTTTCGCAATTCCTTTGCAGCCGGATCCGGCTTACACCCGCGTCAATCCTTACTTTCGCGCGCCCGGTAATTTATCTTCCGAACCCCCGCCGGTCTGTGTGAATGAGCTCCATGACGTCCTGGTTCGAACTCCTTGCCATTGCTGTCGCCCTCGCCTGTACCTATGTCTCCTATCGTCTCTGCCATGAAGGTTACGGGCTGCTGCGCCTGGCCCGCAAGCGGCTCGATCAGCGTATAGCACGCATGCTGATCATCCTCGGATATATGCTCGCAGCCCTGCTGGCGCTGGCAGCTGTCGTCGTGATCTCACAATGGTTCTGAGCCGGTATCGAAAAGGCTTATCCGGACTTCAGCATCTTATAGCGGCATATCGGGAATTCCCGATCTAAGTTTGTGCCGTGGAAACGGTCGAACTGCTTAAGGCATTGTCCAACAAGTCGCGGCTGCAGTTGCTGGAGCTGCTGAAAGACCCGGAGGGCAACTTCCCGGAGCAGGCGCCTTATGGCTACAAGCACGGCGTCTGCGTGGGGCAGCTGCAGGCCAAGCTCGGCCTTACGCAGTCTACCGTCTCGGAATATCTTTCGGGCCTGCAGCGCGCTGGTTTCATCAAAGCCACGCGGGTGGGGCAGTGGACCTATTACAGGCGGAACGAAGCGGCGTTCAGGCAGCTCGGCGATCTTATCAAAAGAACACTCTGAAGCCAGGTAGAGCGCTCCGCCCCGCAATCTGAAATCTTCAATCTAAAATTTCAAATCCCGATCCCATATGGGTACCGCAAATCTTTTCCAGCCTTTCCGGCTGAAGTCGCTGCATATGCGCAACCGCATCGTGATGGCGCCGATGACACGCTCCTTCTCCCCCGGTGGCGTCCCTACGGCGGAAGTCGCCGCGTATTACAAGGCCCGCGCAGCCGGGGAAGTGGGGCTGATCTTGTCCGAGGGGACGGTGATCGACCGTCCCGCATCTTCGAACGATCCCAACATCCCCCATTTTCACGGCGCCGCGGCGTTGGCCGGCTGGAAACAGGTGATCGAAGGGGTGCATGGAGACGGCGGGCAAATGGGACCGCAGATCTGGCATATGGGCATCATGGACAACCATGCCTCCGGCTGGCTGCCGCCGGCGCCCTTCGAGGGGCCTTCCGGCATGAACCGGCCCGGCAATACCAACGGCGCAGCGATGACGGTGCAGGATATCGAGGAAACGATCCGGGCCTATGGCCAGGCAGCCGCCGATGCAAAGGCGCTGGGCTTCGACTGCGTGGAGATCCACGGGGCGCACGGCTACCTGATCGACCAGTTCTTCTGGAGCGAGACGAATCCCCGCACGGACGGCTACGGCGGCAAAACTTTACCGGAGCGCAGCCGCTTCGCGATCGAGGTAATCCGAGAAGTGCGCCGCCGTGTCGGGCCGGATTTCACGGTCATCATCCGCCTGTCCCAATTCAAGCCTGCGGCATATAATTCGAAGCTTGCCGCAACGCCCGGGGAGCTGGAAGCCTGGCT